>OMQW01000001.1 GCA_900313345.1 uncultured Eubacteriales bacterium | reverse complement strand
TAGAAAAAAAAGAAATAAAGTAATAAGTAAAAAAAGTATAACTAAAGAGCTAAATAAATTATTAATTTGTTCATTAATACTTATAAGTACATTAATATTATGTAAAGGTAATAAAGATATAAAAAGTTATTTAAATAAAAATATACTAGAGAAAAATATTAGTTTTTCTAATGCAAAGAAACTATATAATAAGTATGTAGGAAGATATATAGGTGAAGAAAAAGAAGAAAAAGTATTTAATGAAAAAATAACATATAATAGTAAAGTAAAAAAAGATGGACATCTAATATTAAATGTTGAAGATAATTATTTAGTTAATTCAATTGAAAGTGGTGTAGTATCTTATATAGGTAATAAAGATAATTTAGGAAATACTATAATTGTTGAAGGGGTAGATGGATTAACTATATGGTATTCTAATATAAAAGAAAAAGATCTAAAAATATATGATTATATTAAGAAAGGAACTATTATTGGCGAATCAAATAAAAAATTAATATTAACTTTCTATAAAAATGGTAAAATAATTGATTATAAGAAAACTATATAATTACATAGATATAAGCCCTTTATTAATAATATTTGGATTAATTTCTATTACAATAGGATATTTTATGCCATATTTATTAATTTTTATAATTATATTTATACATGAACTAGGACATTTTATAACCGCTAAATTACTAAAGTTTGAAATAGATAAAATATATTTGTATCCCTTTGGAGGAATATCTAAAATAGCTATTAGTTTAAATGAGTCAATTATTAAAGAATTATTAGTTTTGATAATGGGACCACTTATACAAATACTTGGAACACTTATATTAATAAAATTAAATATATTTAATAGGTATAATATATATTTATATAATACAAGTAAAGAATTATTAATGTTTAATTTATTACCAATATATCCCTTAGATGGAGGAAGAATAATTAATATAATATTAAATAGTAAATTAAATATAAAGCAAAGTTTTAAACTAGTAATAAAAATATCAATAATAACTATAATATGTTTTTTAATTTACAATTTAAGAATAAAACTAAACATAGGAATTATTCTAATAGTAATTTTATTAATAATAAAATTATTAAATGAGAAGAATATATATAATGAAATGTATAATAATTTTTTATTAGAAAGATATTTAAATAAATATAATTTTAAAGGTATAAAATATATTAATAATATTAATGAATTTTATAGAAATAAAAGGCATATTATTAAATATAAAAATAACTATCTAAGTGAAAAAGAAATTTTATCTGAAAAATTTAATTTAATATATTGACACTTATAAAAAAATTATGCTATAATCTAAATACTGATTAAGAAATAGTCAGTATTTTTATGGGGCATTAGCTCAGCTGGGAGAGCGTCACGTTTGCACCGTGAAGGTCAGCGGTTCGATCCCGCTATGCTCCACCATAATGTAATTCAACTGCTATAAATAGCAGTTTTTATTTTAATATTTGAAAAAGTAAAATAATTGTGATAAAATATAAAAAGGTTAAATTGGAAACGCACATCTTTCTTTAGATGATAACGAACAACACTTATTATTTAAAGGAGGATTTTTTATGCCAAAAAACAAATTTCAAGATATTATTTTTACTTTAATTATGGCAACAATTATGGTATATGGAATGGTTGTATATAATGTAGCATTAAATACAGGAGGAGTAAATGGTAAAACATTTTTATTAGCAATATATGAATTACCAATAATGGTACCAATAGCATTTATTCTAGAATTTTTTATTGTAGGGAAATTAGCTAGAATTTTAGCATTTAAAGTTGTAACACCAAATGATAGACCAGCATTTATTACATATGCTATATCAATTTGTATATGCTGTATAATGTGTCCTGTAATGAGTTTAATAGCAACATTTTTATTTAAAAAGCCATCATTTGGAACTTGGATAGAAACATGGGGATTAAATTTTCCAATGGCTATTATGTATCAATTATTCTATTGTGGACCATTAGTAAGATTAATATTTAAATTAATATTTAGAGATAATAAAAATAAAGAAGCTTAAAAACTTCTTTTTATTATGTTATAATATACATGATATAGGAAAATTATTATGAAGAAAAATAGAGCAAAAGTTGTAATAAAAACAAGTATTATAAGTATATTATCAAATATAGTTTGAGAATATTTAAAGCATTAGTAGGCCTTGTAGCAAACTCTAAAGCAATAATATCGGATGCAGTTAACAACTTAAGTGATGCACTATCAAGTATAATAACTATAATAGGCACTAAATTAATAGGTAAAAAACAAGATACTTAACACCGTTATGGCTATGGAAGAGTAGAATATATGAAATCTATGTTAGTTTCTGCAATAGTCTTATATGCAGGTGTAACAGCATTTATAGAATCGTTTAAAAAAATATTAAAGCTAGATACAGCAGAATATAATATATTTACTTTAACAATATTAATTGCAGGTATAATTGTTAAATTTATATTAGGAAATTATGTAAAAAACAAAGGAAAAGAAGTAAACTCTTATTCATTAGTAGCAAGTGGATCTGATGCCTTTAATGATGGATTACTATCAATTGTAGGATTATTATTATCATTAATAATATTAAATCAGGATTAGAATTAATAAAAGAATCAATTGATAATATATTAGGCACTAGAGTAGGAAGCACTTTATCAAAAAGTATAAAAAAAGAAATAATTAAAGAAGATAAAGTAAAAGGGGCATTTGATTTAGTTTTAAATAATTACGGAATAGATAAATATATAGGTTCAGTACACATAGAAATAGAAGATAAATTAACAGTATAGAATATATAAAATATCTAGAAGAATAACAAAAAATATAATGAAAAAATATGGAGTAATCTTTCATACAATAGGAGTATACTCTGTTAATACAAAAGATAAAGAAATAATATTAATAGAAAAAGATATAAAAAATATAGTTTTCTCTCATAAAGAAATACTTGAGATGCATGGATTTTATTTAGATAAAGAAGAACATTACATTAATTTTGATATTATAATAGACTTTAAGTCAGATAATAAAGAAAAAATATATAAAGAAATATATGATGAAGTACATAATAAGTATAAAGAATATAAACTGTCAATTACATTAGATGTTGATGTAAGTGATTAAAATCAATTGAAAAAGAATTATTAATATGATATTATTATTTCATAATAAAGGGAGAACATAATGGATGAAATAGATTATTTTATTTTAGGAATTAGTATATTTCTGTTTTCCTATATGATAGGAATGTCATTCTTTAAAAATGAATAAGGTGGTGATAAAATGAGTTTTAAATTTGTTTATGATGCTCCATATGTAAAAGAAATAGTTTCATTTGTATTTATACCAATACTTTTAATAATAGTTTTATCAATAATATATTTATTATATTATAATAAGAAAGTAAAAGATCATAATGATCCAAAATATAAATATAATATGAACCTTTATACATTAATAATTACTATGTTACTAGCAGCAGTATTTTTATCAATGTTAATAGGCTTTTCCTTAGCATTAAAAGAAGAAATGGATAGATTAGACTTTGATTCATTAGTATGTTATTTAGTATTAATTTCACCAGTTTTACCAGCATTATTTTTATCATATTTAACTATCAAATTAGTAAAACTAGTTAAAACTAAACCATATGATATGAATGTATTTAAAAATCATGAAGAATTAGAATCAATGCTTGATATTACAGAAAATCCTAATATAACATCTATGGAAGATTTTAAAGTGCAAAAAGATGACCATAAAGAAGAAAAAAATGAAGAAGAGGAAGAGATTGAATTATTATGAAAAAGAAATTAAGTGCAACAATTATATTAGTAATAATAGGAGTTTTAATAATATTATTATTCTTTGCTATTAAACAAAATGAAATAAAAAAAGAAATCAAAAAGAATAAATTAGTATGTGAAAAAACAACTAAAGATATATATAATGTAAAATATAAAATCTATTATAAAGAAGGTAAAACTAAAACTATAGAAATGACTTACGAAGATAGAAAGCAAAATAGAAGCGAAGAAAACTATAGCGAAACATCTAACGAATTAAACTATTATGCATCACTTCCAGAAACTAAATATACTTATGTTAATTCTAATATAATAATTACACTAGATAAAAAAGTATTAGAAAATCATAAAAAAGATAAAAAAATATCTAATCTTTATAAAGAATATAGTAAAGAAAAAGAATATCTAGAAAATAAAGAATTTGATTGTAATTAATTACAAGAAACTATTTCATGTTGATGATATTTAATACATGGAATAGTTTCTTTTTTATTTCTAATATTATTTAAAAAATAATTATTATTATGATTAATAAATAATTTTTTATAATCTCCTTCATAATATATAATTTTATTGTTTTTATATATTTTTTTAATTTTATTTAAATTAGTATTATGATTAACAATAATATAATTAACTTTTTTTAAATAAAAGTTATTATTTTTATTATTAAGTTTTTTAATAGCATTATTTAGCTTTTTAGCACTTCTAATATAATAAATATATTTATAATTATTACTAGTAGGATAAACCTCTTGATATATAACATAATATTTATTATTTTTATTATAAATAATTATATTAGATACTATCTTAACATTATTTAAATCCCTATATTTAGTACAACCAGTTAATAAAATTATTAAAATTAATATATATATTTTTTTCATAAAGAACCTCTATTAATATTATTAGTAAATATTTTATTTCTATGTTTATTTTTGTTTTTTATTCTAATAAAAGAATCTTTAATAGAATCTTTATCAAATGGAATAATAGGATATAAATAAGGTATATCAAACGATTTAGTTATAGTTAATAATATTATTAGTATAATAGTAAAAGAAATAATTCCTTCGCACCCAAATATACTAGCTACAATAATTAAAATAATTCTAAGTAATTTAATAGAAAAATTAAATTCATAAGAATTAAATAGTAAACTAGATATAGTGCTAATAGCACAGACTATAATCATATTCGGACTGCATAAATGAGCCCTTATAGAAGCTTCACCTAATATTAATCCACCAAGTAGTGAAATAGAACTACCTTGATTGTCACTTTTTCTAAGATCAGATTCATGTAATATATTAAGAAAAATAATAATTAGAAGGCATTCTAAAAAAGAAGGCATAAAAACACCAAGTCTTTGTCTTTTAAGACTAACTAAAGTATCTATATTAAAAAGGCCTAGAAAATGCGTTGTAAGAGATAAATAAAGCCCAGGAAGATAAATAGCTATAAAGAATGATAAAAGCCTTATAATCCTAATAAAAGAAGCTTGAATATATCCAGTATAATAATCATCCATAGTATGAAAAAAATCTATAAATAAATAGGGCAATATAATTAAATTAGGAGAATTATCAGACAATATAACTATTTTACCTTCAAGTAACTGGCTACATACTTTATCAGGTCTTTCACTAAGGTTAATAATAGGAAAAATTAAATTAGTATTAAGTACCTCACTTAAATAAGAAATATCAGTTAGTGAATCAATATTAATATTTTTAAGCTTTTTATAAATATTATTTATTAACTCTTTTTTACAAATACCATCAATATATATAATAGATACCTTAGTATTAGAAATAGTTCCAATATTTAAATCAATATTCTTAAGATTATTACTTTTAATTCTCTTCTTTATTAATTTTAAATTAATGTCATAAGAATCAGTAAAAGACATATTAGATCCATATATATTTTTTTCTTTATTTAAAGTGTTATAGCTAATAACATTATTTTCATTATTCTTCATATTTATATTATGGTAAATTATTAGAAAATTATGTATAATTAAGTAGGTGAGTTTATGAATAAAAGAATAGAAAAACTAGATAATTTTGGTAGAGGTATTACATATTTAAATAATAAAATTACTTTTATAAACAATGCTTTAGAAGAAGAATTAATTGAAATTAAACCTATTGAAGAACATAAAAAATATATAATAGCAGAAAACATAAAAGTATTAGATAAAAGTATTAATAGAGAACATAATACTTGTAAATATTATAATATATGTGGTGGATGTAATACTTTTCATATGAAAGAAGAAAAAGAATTAGATTTTAAAAAAGAAAGAGCAAGAAATATTTTATTAAGATATGCAGGTATTGATATAAAAGATATAGAATTAATAAGTAAAGATTTATTAAATTATAGATCAAAAATAACTTTAAGAGTAGTTAATCATAAACTTGGTTTGTTAAAGGAAAAATCTAATGAAATAGTAGAAATAGATAATTGCTTGCTAGTAAATAATAAAATAAATAAAGAAATAGAATTATTAAAAGAACTAATAAAAGAAGAAGATATAGAAAAAATAGTTATTAGAACATCAACTAATGAAGTAATGTTGCAGTTATATGGAAATGTTAAACATATAGATAAATTTATTAATATATCAGACTCATTATATATAAATAATAAATGTATTACAAACCCATATATTACTAAAGAAATAGGAAATAAAAAATATCATGTAAGAGACAAATCATTCTTTCAAGTAAATGATCAAATGGTAAAATATTTATATGATGAAGTAAAAGATAATATTATAAAACTAAATAGCAAAAAAGTAATAGATTTATATTGTGGTGTAGGTTCGATTGGTATTTATATTGCAGATAAAGTAGAAAAAGTATTAGGTATTGAAATAATAGAAGAAGCAATTATTGATGCTAAAGAAAATGCTAAATTAAACAATTTAAATAATATAGAATTTATATGTAGTGATGTATCAAAAAAACTAAATATATTAAAATATTTTGATACAGTAATAGTAGATCCACCTAGAAGTGGATTAAATTCTAAGACAAGAAACTTTTTAAATAATTTTAATAATAAATATTTAATATACGTATCATGCGATTTAATGACTTTATCAAGGGATTTAAAAGAATTAAATAACTACGAACTAAAAAGTATAAAATTATTTAATTTATTTGGTAGAACTTATCACGTTGAAAGTATATGTATTTTAGAAAGAAATTAAAGTATGAATAAATATATAATTATTAGAACTTTTTGCGATAAAGAAGAAATTGCAAATAATATAGTTAACACTTTATTAGAAAAAAAGTTAGTCGCTGGTACTCAAAAGCAAAAAATATATTTAAAATATTGGTGTGATAGTAAACAAGAAGAATTTGAAGAATTTAAATTGTAATTTAGAACAAAGCTTTCATTATTTGAAGAAATAAAAGAAGAAATAGAAAAAATTCACAATTATGAAGTAACAAAAATATCCTATATTGAAATAGATGGTGGCAATAAAGAATTTTTAAACTGGATAGATGAAAATATTAGATAATTAAAAGTATAATTATAATATGTTTAAATTAAATGGTAAAAATATAGAAAATGTAACACAAAAAGAAATGATATTTTAATTTATCTTTTTGATGTGAAAAAATAAAAACATTAATGATTTTATAAATAAAGAATATATAGGTAATATTTTTCAATTAAAAAATGATATTTTATTAAAAATATTTGATACTAATAGTTTTTATGCATCAGAAATAGAAGCATTAATTTATGTAAAAGTATATAAAGATGAAGAAAATAATTTAATAGTAAAAATTAAATTAGATAATCAACTTATAAAAATTGATTTTGAAGAAATTTTAAATATAACTGAGTAATATTAAAAAGTATATCAAATAGAAATGTTTTTTGTAAATTAAAACTATTATTTTTGTATAATTTAAACTTTTCTTTTACAAAAATTATATTAGGAATTATAATTAAATTTATAAGGAGTGTGATATTATGTTCTGTAGTGAATGTGGTACTAAGAACAAAAAAGATTCTAAATTTTGTGAAAATTGTGGAGCAAAATTAATAGAAGAAAAAGTAGATAAAAAAGATTCTATAAAAGCATCAAATAAAAAACTAATTATAATAGGAGTAGTTATAGTAGTAATACTAGGTTTTTATATTTATGGAACTAATATAACTAAACCGGAAAAGATAGTTGAAAGTTATATAAAAGCTTTAAAATCAAATGATTATAATAAATTATATAATATAATTATAGATGATAGTGTAAAAGATAAAACATTTATATCTAAAAAAGTATTTAATGATACTATGGAAGAATCTAATACATTAAATAAATATAAAAATATTGAATCATATAAAGTAGGTAATGCCATAATAACAAATAATGGCCTAACAGCAACTGTTACAGTTAGTTATATATTAAAAGATAATGTTGAAGCTAAAAAAGAAACATTTACTTTAACTAAAATAGGCAGAAAAGAATTATTATTTTTTGATACATGGCAGCAAGCAAATAAAAGTTTAGCATATGTAGAAAATTATACTATTAAAGTACCAAAGGATTCAAAAGTAGAATACGCTGGAGTAAAAGTTGCTAATAAATATTTAAAAAAGAAAACTTCTACATATGATGAATATGAATTACCTGCAGTATTTAAAATTAAAACTAATGTAAAAGTTACAACAAAAGATAAAGTTGAATATGAAAAAGATATATATCCAACAACATATTCAAAAACTCAAACTATTTCAATGCAAGGTGTAGAGGTTCCTAGTAAAATTAAAAAAGAAATAAAAGCAACTTATAAAAATATTTTAAGTACATTCTTAACTAAAACATCAGAAAATACAAATTTTGGTGATGTTAATTATGAATATTTCAGCAAAAATCTAAAAACATCATATAATACATATAAAAATGGCATAAATGCTGAATATAAAAAGTTATCTAACTTTTCAGTAGAAAAAATGAGTTCAGATAAAATGACTTATAAAGAAGATGGAACAATTGAAGTAACTACACAAGTTGATTTTAAATATGATTTAACATATCCAAAGTTAAATCAAACAATGATTGATAAAACATCAAGTAGATATATTAGAATGGAATTTGTAAAAGATGGTAATAAATATATTCTATCAAAGATAGATGGATTACCATTATACTAAAAGAAGTGGAGGAAATTAAAATGGCAAAATTTTGTACAAAATGTGGAAAAAAACTAAAAGAAGGAGAAGTTTGTTCTTGTGAAGAAAAAACTTCTAAAAAGATAGAAAAAGAAGTTGATACAAAAGAAGAAGTATCAAACTTAGTTAATGAAATAAAAGATATATTTAAAAAATTCTTTAAAAAGCCTGTTAAGACTATGAAAGAAAATAAAAAAGAAAAGAATTTTAATGTTAGTGCTATCTTACTAGTTATAACAGCAGCATTAGCAGGATTATTTACATACTGTATGTTACAATCAGTTGTAAATACAATAGGAACTATCTTTGGTAGTTTAATATCAAGAACAGGATTAGGAACATTTGGAAGTAATGATATCCCATTTTTAAATGTCTTTTTCAAAGTTTTAATTTATGTATTAGTATACTATGTAGTATTTATATTAATGACATTTATTATGCTAAAAGAAGTATATAAAGAAGAAAAAAGAATAAAAGAATTAGTGGTTTATTTAGGACAAACTAAACCAGTTATGATAGTTTCTCTAATTTTAGCAGTAATATTTGCATACGTTCAATTAGGAGTAGCATTTGCTATATTAGTTGCAGGTTTAATATTTAATTTAATATACTTAGTTCAATCTATGGAAGATTCATTAGATATTAATAAAGAAAAAGTTGCATATGTTTTAGTTTCATCTATCGCTGTTGCACTATTTGTAACACTTTATGTATTACCTAAATTATTCTAATTAAAGATGCTTATATAGCATCTTTTTTTGATATAATATAATTAACAGGAGTAAATAATGAATGAATTAAAAAGATGTAACTATGTCAATTTAAATAATAAAAAATATATTGATTATCATGATCAAGAATGGGGAATTCCTAATCATAACGAACAATATTTATATGAAATGTTTATACTTGAATTATTTCAAGCAGGATTATCTTGGGAATGTATATTAAATAAAAAAGAAGAATTTAAAAAAGCCTATGATAATTTTAATATAGATAAAATAATAAATTATGATGATAATAAAATAGAAGAATTGATGAATAACAAAAATATTATAAGAAATAAATTAAAAATAACAGCATCTATTAATAACAGTAAAATATTTAAAGAAATAGAAGAAGAATTTAATTCATTTGATAATTATATATGGGGTTTTACAAATAATAAAGTAATATATGAAGTAGGTAAGACAACTAATGAAACATCAGATAAAATATCTAAAGACTTAATAAAAAGAGGTTGTAAGTTTGCTGGTTCTATTACAATATATTCATATATGCAAGCTATTGGAATAATTAACTCTCATGATAAAGAATGTTTTAAATATAATAAAAAAGGCTTAATTTAAGCCTTTTTAACTATATCTACAATATGTCTACTAGAACCTAACAAATATTTATCAGAACTATTTTTTAAAATAAAATCTTTATATTTATTAAAAGTAAAATTATCCATCTTATTAATATCTTTTCTAAAATATTCAGTTAAGCCTTCTTGGCTAAACATTTCTACTTCTTTAAATAACATTTTATCTCTATAGCTATTTATATTATCAATAGAATCGAAAGAATATAATTCTTTAGTATTATCATCAATCTCAAAATTATTATCAACATTAAAATCTAAACATTCTTTTAAATTATTATCTAAAAAAGCATGTTTCATAATTGCAAAGTAAGGTAAACAGTAACATATAAAAATATATCCATCATTCTTGCAAACTCTTTTAGCTTCTTTTAAAGCTTTTAATTTATTATTTTCACCGTGTAAATGATATATTGGTCCAAAAAGTAATACAATATCATAATAGTTATCCTTTATGCCTTTTAAATCAGTAGCATCTAAGTTATAAGCTTTAATATTTTTATTTTTACAAATTTCTTTATAATTATGCTTTACTAGTTCACAAGCAGTAACATCATACCCAAGACTTTCAAAGTAATTAGAATAAGCTCCACATCCAGCACCAATATCAATAATCTTAGAGTTTTTATTTAAATACTTATTAATATAGTTAGTAGTCACATAAAATTCTACATCACCATGTCTACTCTTAAGTCTATTATTTTCATTAAATTTGTTATAATAATTAATTAAATTTTCTTCATTCATATAAATCACATAACTATAATAATTTATTTTTAATATTAAGTAAAGAATAAAGCATATAATTAAAAGAATTATATTGTATTTTAACAAAAAATGATATAATAAACTCAAGGAGGATTTTATGATATATTTTATTATTTTAATTTTAATAGTTGTTTTATGTTCAATAAGACAAATTAATCAATATGAAAGAGGTATTCTATTTACTTTTGGTAAATTTACTAGAATGATGGATGCTGGTTGGCATATTGTTTTACCAGTTTTTCAAACATATCAAAAAGTAGATGTAAGAACATCTGTCTATGATGTACCTGAACAAGAAGCAATAACAAAAGACAATGTTTCAGTTAAAATTAATGCAGTTGTATATTATCATATTTTTGATGCATCACTAAGTGTATTAAAAGTTAAAGATTCAAGATATGCAGTTGGACAACTTGCACAAACTACAATGAGGAATATAGTTGGAGCTTATACTCTTGATGAATTATTATCAGAAAGAGAAAAAGTATCTTCTGAAATTTGTGAAATAATAGATAAGGCAACAGATCCATGGGGAATCAAAGTAGAAAATGTTGAGTTAAAAGATATTTCATTACCAGAAGAGATGAAAAGAGTAATAGCCAAAGCTGCTGAAGCTGAACGTGAAAAACTAGCTGTAATAACTAAATCTAAAGGTGAAATAGAAAGTGCTAACAACTTAGCTAAAGCTGCTGAAACAATGTCTAAAACTCCAGGAGCACTACATTTAAGAACACTTGCAACATTAAATGATCTATCAAGTGATCAATCAAACACAATAATATTTGCAGTACCTCTTGAAGTTCTTAGAGCATTTGAAAATAATGATGTAGCAGAAAAAATAGTAAAGAAGATTAAAAAATAATCTTCTTTTTTATTGACTTTAAATGAATAATCTTATAAAATTTGTAATGTTATTTAAAGGAGATAGAAAATGATTAAATTAATAAAAAACTTTACACTAAAAGATTTATTCCTATTACTTTTATCAACTGCAATTATAGCTTTTAGTGTATATTTAGATTTAAAAATACCTGATTATATGTCAGAAATAACAAGACTTGTAAAGACAGAAGGAACAAATATTAATAGCGTATTAAATGAAGGATATAAGATGCTATTATGTGCATTAGGGTCTTTAGTATCAGCAGTAATAGTAGGTTATATAATAACTTATGTATCAGCAACTTATTCTAAAAATTTAAGAAAAAAATTATTTAAGAATATAGAAAGCTTTGGAATGGAAGAAATGAAAAAATTCCAAACAGGAAGTTTAATTACTAGAACAACAAATGATATAACAAATATCCAAATGTTTATTGCAATGGGAATGCAATTATTAATAAAAGCTCCAATTACAGCAGTATTGGGAATTATTAAAATATTAAATAAAAATTTAACATGGAGTGTAATTACTGGTGGATGTGTATTAATAATGTTAACAGTAATTATAATTCTAATGATTACAGTAATACCAAAATTTAAAACAATTCAAAAACTAATAGATAATATTAATAGTTTAATGAAAGAAAATCTAACAGGTATAAGAGTAGTAAGAGCATTTAATGCTGAAAAATATCAATATAATAAATTTAATAAAGTAAACAAAGAATTAACAGATGTAAATGAATTTACTCAAAAATCAATGTCAATAATATCACCAGTTATGTATTTAATAATGAATATCTTAACTCTTGCAATATATTTTATTGGATCCTCTTTAATATATAATGGGTCTTTATCAATGAAAATATCATTATTTAGTGATATGGTAGTATTTACAAGTTATGCAATGCAAATAATAATGTCTTTCTTAATGCTTGCAATAATATTTATAATGTATCCAAGAACATCGGTATCTTTAGATAGAATAGATGAAGTATTAAAAACTAAGTCAAAAATAGTAGATGGTCCATATAAAAAGCCTACTAAAAAACATGGTGAAATAGAATTTAAAAATGTATCATTTAGATATCCAGACTCAGAAGAAAATGTTCTAACGAATATTTCATTTAAAGTAGAAAAAGGTAAAACATTAGCATTTATTGGTAGAACTGGTTCAGGTAAATCAACACTTATTAATTTGATACCTAGATTTTATGATGTAACAGAAGGTTCTATTTTAATAGATGGTGTTGATATTAGAAAATACAATTTAAAAACATTACATAATAAGATAGGTTATGTATCACAAAAAGCATTAATGTTTAATGATACAATTAAAAATAATATAGCATATGGAACAACTGCTAAAGGAAAAATAACATCTAAAAAAATAAAATATTCATTAGTGATAGCAGAGGCAAATGAATTTGTTACTAAATTAAAAGGTGGAACTTCATATAGTTTAGCAGAAAGTGGATCTAATGTATCAGGGGGTCAAAAGCAAAGAATTTCTATTGCAAGAGCAATAGCAAGAAACCCTGAAATATATTTATTTGATGATACATTTTCAGCACTAGACTATAAAACAGATGCTAAATTAAGAGAAAACTTAAAAGAAGCAGCAAAAGATTCAAGTATTTTAATAGTAGCTCAACGTATCGGAACAATTATGAATGCTGATGAAATAATAGTTCTAGAAAATGGTAAAATTATTGGAAAAGGTACTCATAAAGAATTAATGGATAAATGTAAAGTTTATAAAGAAATTGCTTTATCACAATTAGGAAAGGAGGAACTTGAAAATGCATAATAAGGGAAACGAAAAGCCTAAAAATTTAAAAGGCACAATGATACGTTTATTTAAAATGTTAGATAATTATAAAAAATATATTTTAATAGCAGTACTACTAGCAGCATTTTCTTCCGCACTTTCAATAATTGGGCCAAATAAAATAAGCTCTTTAACTGATGAAATATCAAAAGGTATAATGATTAATACTAAAGCATTAAAAGATATTAGTAATAATATAGGAAATGATTTTAAAGGTAATAATTTTCAATTAGTTACAAAAGAACTAATGACTCCAGATATTAATGAAACAACTATAAATAATATTCTAATGGATGAGAATATTCCAACAGATGCAAAACAAAATATAGCTAACGCCTTAATAAGTCCATCTTCATTTGATATAAATAATATAGATGAATTAGTTAAAAATTATTTATACAACGATAAAGTAATTAATAACACTTTAATAACAAGAGAAGAACGTCTAGCATTTATTAAAATTTGTAATAGTTTAAATAAAGAACCTCTAGATGAATCATCAATTCTTAAATTAATAGAAATATACCCAGAAAGTATAAAGAAAATAATACTAACAGATTATAACTATAACGGAAATATAATTACTAAAGATGATAAATTAGCATTTATAAAATTAATGAGTAATGCTAAGGACTATAAAGATGGAACAAAAATATATAAAACTTTAGATAAAATGCCTAAAAGTATATATAATTCTATAAAACCAAGTATGAATAAAAATAAAATTAAAAATATAAGTTTATTTTTATTAATGATCTATCTTTTATCCGCATCATTTAATTTTATAGATAGTATTATAATGGCACATGTATCAAATGCATTTGCTAAAGAATTAAGAGATAAAATAGAAAAGAAAATTAATAAATTACCACTCAAATATTTTGATAATGCAAAAACAGGTGATATTTTATCAAGAACTACTAATGATATAGATACTATTGGAAACAGTATGAATCAATCTATGGCAGGTTTAGTAGGAGCTATTACATTATTTTTAGCAGCAATAATAATGATGATAAAAACTAACTATATAATGGCTCTAGCTGCTATTATATCTTCATTTATTGGTTTTATTTTAATGATGATTATAGGTATGAAATCTCAAAAATATTTTAAGACTCGTCAAATTGAACTAGGAAAGTTAAATGCTGATATAACAGAAGCATACACAATGCATAATATTATAAAAGCATATAATGGAGAAGATGAGGAAGAAAAGAAATTTGATGAATTAAATGAAAAAGTTTATGAAGCAAATAGAAAAAGTCAATTTTTAACAGGATTAATGCCTCCAATAATGGGATTTATAGGAAACTTTAGTTATGTTGCAGTATGTGTTGTCGGAGCATATTTAACAATAAATGGAGATATTACATTTGGTGTAATAGTTGCCTTTATGATATATGCAAGACTTTTTACATCACCTTTAACACAAATAGCACAAGGAGTAACAAGTATTCAGCAAATTGCAGCATCCTCAGAAAGAGTATTTGAAATACTTGATGAAGAAGAAGAACCAAAAGAAACTAAAAAAAATATATTAGATAAAAAAGAAGCTAAAGGAAACATTGAATTTAAAGATGTAAGATTTAGTTATGATAAAGATAAAGAGATAATAAAAGGTTTTAGTGCCAAAATAAAAAGTGGATCTAAAGTTGCAATAGTAGGACCAACTGGGGCAGGTAAAACAACTATAGTTAATCTTTTAATGAAATTTTATACAATTGATAGTGGGGATATCATAATAGATGGACATAGCATAAATGATCTAACAAGAGAAAATATTCATGATTTATTTACAATGGTATTGCAAGATACTTGGTTATTTAAAGGAACAATTAGAGATAATGTTAAATTTAATGATAAAGTGACTGATGAAAGAATATGGAAAGCATTAGACTATATAGGTGTAAGTCATTATGTAAAAACACTTCCAGCAGCATTAGACTATGAATTAAAAGAAAGTGATGAAATATCGCAAGGAGAAAAACAATTATTAACTATAGCAAGAGGAATGCTTAAAAATGCACCATTCTTAATACTAGATGAAGCAACAAGTAGTGTAGATACAAGAACTGAAGAATTAGTACAAAAAGCAATGGATAAAATAAGCGAAGGAAAAACAAGCTTTATTATTGCTCATCGCTTATCTACAATAAAAAATGCAGATTTAATACTTGTAATGAAAGATGGAGATATAATAGAAAAAGGAACTCATAATTCATTATTAAAGAAAAAAGGATTTTATGCAGAACTCTATAATTCACAATTTAAAAAATAAAAGGCTTAAGCCTTTTTATTTTGTTTTAAATTAATATGTAATAAATAAAAATAAATAATAAAAGAAATAATTATATTAAAAATGGTAATAAATATATAAACATAAATATTTATATATATTTTTAAAAGTATAAATAATAAAATAGTTCTAATAAAAAATGATATTAAACTAATATAAAAATTATAGTAGCTCTTATTTTTTGCATCAAAATAAGCATTAACTGGATAAATCATATATTGAAATATAAAGAATGGAACTAAAGTTCTTATAAATAATGGATTAGGATATTTAAATAATATATTAGATATCCTGCTGCCATAAATATATATTGTTAATAGTAATATAAAACTAATAATAAAAATAATAGTTAAAGCTAGTCTAATAGTCTTATAAATACTTTTATAACTATTTAATTTATTAATTCTAGGAATTAATGAACTACTAATAGTTAAACTAATAAAAGAAGGAAGAAGTATTATAGGCAAAGTATAATTAAGTATAGATAAATAAATAGGTTTTAAAGACATATTAAATGTATTAAAATAAGTAATTATATTCATTTCAATAAAGAATGCAAGAGAGTTAATTAAACCTGTTAGAGTAGTGTAAAACGATGTTTTAAAAGATAATTTAAATATATGTCTATTAAAAGATATAATATTTTTATCAAATCCTCTTCTAGGAATAAAAAACAAAAAGAAAAGTATAGAAAATCCTTCAGTAAATGCATAAATAACTATCAAAGATAAAATAGCATATTTATATTTAAATGTCTTAATAAGAGGATATACCAATAAAACAATAATTAATCGAAATAAATTTTCTAAAAAAGAAGTTATAGAAATTATTCCCATTCTTTCTTTCCCAAAAAAATAAGATCTTATAATAGAAGAAATAGAAGTAAAAAATATAATAGGAATAATAAAATAATTAGCAAGAACTAAATCTTTATCTTTTAAAATATTAATTATAAAGAATTTACCAAAAATTAGTATTATAATAGATAAAACAATATTAATAATAAAGCTAATTATAAAGGAATTAATAAGTATATTAGATGATCTATAATTACCTTTAGCAATAAGCCTCTCAGTAGCAATAGGTATACCACAAGAACTTAAACTAATTAAAAACATAAAAGTAGGCATAATAGATGAATACTTAAATATAATAGATGGTCCAAGTATTCTAGTTTGTAAAATCTTTATAATTGCACCCATTAATTTGGAAAAAACAGAACCTATTAGTAATATTAAACTAGATTTAATAAATTTATTTTTTATCATACATAAATATATGAATTATATATTTATTTATAACTGACAAATATTTACAAAATTTTTTCTAAATATATATATCAATAGTTTAAAAAGAAATTTAAAAAGTATGTTCGACTTTTATAAAAAATTTTAATTAACAAGAATTTGTATTTATGATACTATAATTATGAGGTGGTTATAGTGATAAGCTTAATAAATTTTTTAGTTAGCACAGAAGCTATAATGGCTTATATAGTAATATTATGTATAAGCATTTCATATATACTTTATTATATTGGTAGAAAACATAGTCATAAAAGATTAATGAAAAAAAATACAGAAGAATTAAAAAATCTTGTAAATGATGTAAAAGAGTTAGAAAAAGAAATCACTATACCAAATGAAGTAGTAAATAAACCTATTCCTGAAGTTATAGAAACTAAAGAAGAAAAAGAAGAAATATTTGAAATAAAAATACCATTTGATAGTATAGTAATAGAAGATACAGCAATTAAAGTAAGCAAAGATGAACCTTTAAAAGATAAAGAAACAGGAATTACTTATGCAGAACAAATTGCTCCAAAAGAAGAAGAAGCAAAGAAAGAACTTGAAGAAGTTGTTTCAAGACTTGAAGAAGCACAAAATGAAGATAGAAATATCGAGTTAACTGAGTTTGAAAGAATGCAAGAAGATACAGCGATAATTAGTTTAGATGAATTAATGAAACGTCAAGGACAAGTTTATGAGCAAAATGAAGAATATCGTCTAGAAGATGAAGGTAATGAACCAATAACACTAGAAGAATTTGAACAAAGAAGAAACAAAGAAGAAGTAAAAAAAGAACTTAC
>OMQW01000042.1 GCA_900313345.1 uncultured Eubacteriales bacterium | reverse complement strand
TTTATATATAGAGCATCTTGGAATAGAGGAGAAAATTTAGGGTATTTTGAAAAAAATATTAATACATATTTAGATACTTGTTATGATAAAAATCATGAATTAAAACTTACTTTACATTCTACTGTAAATGCTAAAAGTTCTATTTATTTAGATGCTAATTTAACTAAAAACTTTAATGAGGGCATAGATATTATCTATAATAAATTAACTGATGAAGAAAAGAAACTATTTAAATAGTTAATTATTGGAGGATATATGAAAATATTTAATTTAGATATTAATGAAGATAAGTTTAATATATTAATTAATAATTCAAAGTATTATAAATTATATAAAGAAGAACTTAATAATTTTAAAAAGATTAATCCATATTATGAACACGTAGTAGAATTTACTTGTACTGATGATGACATGTTAGTTTATTTAGATGCTTATTATCAAGAAGTTGGTAAATATAAGGATAGTATTGAATTAATAAGTTCTATTAATAATTCTAATAAGAATAACCCTTTATTAACTAATAAAATAATTATTAAAAATAATAATAATAGAAAAGTTAAAGAGTATAAAGAAAGTATTAAAAAAATTATTAAATCTTTAGATAATGATAATATTAATAAAATAAAATAAGGAAGTTATAAATTTTAACTTCTTTTTTGTGCTATAATTAGTAATAATTGAGGAGTAATTAGGAATATAGAAAAAAATATATTAATAGTATTTTTTTTAAATTTAAGTTTTTCAATGTTTGAATTTATTGGTGAAACAATTACTAATTCCGCTTCTATATTATATGATAGTATACATGATTTAGGTGATGCTTTATCAATTGATATATCATGTTTTTTAGAAATAAAGAGTAAGAAAAAACCTGATAAAAATTATACATTTGAATATATTCGTTATTCAGTTTTTGGTAGTGTTATAACAACTAGTATATTAGTATTTTCTTCTATTTTTGCTATTATTGCTTTTATTAAAAGAATATTTAATCCTGTTAATATTAATTATAATGGAATGATTATTCTTGCAATAGTTGGCGTTATTTTAAAGTTTGTTGCTGCATTAAAAACTAGAGAAGGTGATTCATTAAATAAAAGTCAATTAATTTACATATGTTAGAACATATATTTAATTGGGTTGTTGTATTAATAGGTGCAGTTATTATTAATTTTACTGATATTAACTTTAATGAGTATAGGTGTTTCTATATTTATACTTATTGATTCTTTTGAAAACTTGAATGAGGTATTATTACTTTTTAGTATTCTAATAGTAGTAAGTTTATTATACTTCCCAAATAACTTATATGCAGCTGATCATTTTGTAAGCTCATCTTCTTATTTAACTTTAGCGATAAGTAATTTATCTAGTGATTATAGAATAGTAATCAAAAATACTTTTGATTTGACTTCTACTGTGAATATTAATAAAAAAATTACAATTGTGTCAATTGGTAATCAAAGTATTTACACTTCTAAAAATATTAGTAGTGCTTTTAGGATTGCAAAAAATGGTTTGAAATATTGATGATACTTATAGTGGTAATCTTACTATTTCTGGTGAAAAGGGTATGAGTGATTATCCTATTTAAACGATAATTCTAATGCTAAACTTATTATGTATGATGGTGTTATTGCTGAAAAAAATTAAAGAGAATAATTATTTAGGTGCTTTAATTGTATATATGGGTTATGAAACTTTAATTCCTAAAGTAAATGTTGTAATTAGTATATTAATACTTATTATATTTATTTTAATGGGTATTATATTTGATATGATAGGTGTAGCTGTACAAAGTTCTAATGAGGCACCATTTCATTCTATGAATTCAAGAAAAGTTAAAGGTGCTGATGTAGCAGTTAAACTTAAAAAAGTAGTGATAAAACATCAACATTTTGTAATGATGTTATAGGAGATATATGTGGTATTGTATCTGGAACAACAGGATCAATTATAGCTTTAAGACTTGCTCCTAAATTTGATGTTAATCAAATAGTTATTGTTTTAATTTTTACAGGTATTATTTCAGCCTTAACTATAGGTGGTAAAGCATTAGGTAAAACAATTGCTGTAAATAGAAGTAATTATATCTTATATGATTTTTCTAAAGTGTTATCTAAGTTTAATAGAAAATAATGTAAAGAGAAGATCGATAGATCTTTTTTATTTGCTTTAAAATATATTAAATGATATAATTTATATAGAATAGGAGTGAAGATATGAAGAAAACAATAATGATATTAGTATTAGGAATAGTAATAGGAACAATAAGTAGTGTATTAGCGTCTACACTTCTTGCAAGTAATGTAGCATACACTCCAAAAGATTCTAAATGGAAAGTAAATAATGTAGAAGCAGCAATAGATAGTCTAAAACTATCTAAAACAAGTGATAATTATTCAACAGAAGAGAAAGTGGTAGGAACATGGATAGATGGAAAACCATTATATCAAAAAACATATGTTATAAATATAAGTGCTAGAAATCAATGGCTTAATATTGATTCAACATTTACTTCAGAAATTTATACAATAGTTGGCCAAGAGTGGAGTTATAAAGATTATTATAATGGTAATAGTGACTATGGAGACATGACGTTAGAAGTTGATACTAGTGGTTTAAGAACAATTTTTTTAAGTTCGTATTCTGGTTCTTATAAGACTAATTTGACAATTAAATATACAAAGTCAACAGATTAAACTAATTAAAAGAATATTGATAAAATATTCTTTTTTGTTATAATATTAATGGATGTGATAATTATGAAAACAGCTATAGTTGGTGGAGGAGTAAGTGGTGTAATTACAGCCATTTATGCAGCTCGTAATAATAAAGATGTAGTAATATTAGAAAGAAATGATAAATTACTTAAAAAACTACTTTTAACTGGTAATGGAAGATGTAATTATTTTAATGAAAATTATTCATTAGATAATTATCATAGTGAAAACATAGATCTAGTTAATGATTTTATCTCTCTAGATAATATTACTA
>OMQW01000022.1 GCA_900313345.1 uncultured Eubacteriales bacterium | reverse complement strand
ATTCATTTATATTCATGTAATTCTCCTCTTTTAAATATATGAATATATTTATAAAAAATGAAAAAAAACTCTAAAGAGTTTTATTTTATTTTCTTATTATGATCAAAATAGTAATTACCATTTTGATCTTTATAATAGAATGTATATTTATGCAAATTATAATTAGATTCACTTAAGTTTGCTTCATCAAACTCTTTAAAATCTTTCTTTATTATTCCAGAACAATTCTTTAGTGTTTTATCGCATTCTCTATAAACAGTTTTGTTACTATTATCTAAGTATGCTATTTCAACTGTTAGATTAAAATTATCTTTTGATTCTTTAGCGTTTATTATTCTTGATAATATTGTTATATTACCTTTGTTACATGTTTTTCTTTCTTTTATAATATAAGATTTAGATGCTAAATCATAATTATATTCTTCACATCCTGCTAAGATAGTATTTACTTGCTTATAAGTATTAGGTCCAAATACTTTTTCATAGGACTGTTTTATCTTTTCTTCTTCAATAGTACTTGATGATGTACCTGTATTTTTATATGCTAAATTATATTTTATTTCATCTTTAAATGTTTTATGATTTACATCATTATTATATAAATACGTTTGCCAAATAGGATTTTCACTATTTGGAATCATCATACGATAAAGTTTACTTGTTGATTCATTCTTTATTAAATCAATAGTAGGAACTTTATGTAACATTATATTTCTATATAGAACATATCCTAAGAAAAGAAATATTATAAATATTAATATACCTTTTAAGATATTTTTCATATATTCTCCTTTTTATTCTTCTTCTTTTTTATCTTCTTTTACTTCTATTGCATCTTTTCTTGAAAAGTTTTGTCTTCCTTTTTTATCTGGCCCTAGAGCTTTTACTAAGATTTCATCTCCTAGTTTTACTACATCTTCACATTTATCTACTCGTTTAGTATCAAGTTTAGATATATGAACAAGTCCTTCACATCCTGGCCAAACTTCTACAAATACACCAAACTCTTCTATTTTAACAACTTTAGCATTATAGATTTTACCAACTTCAACTTCTCTTGCTATATTTTCAATCATCTTACGAGTTTTATCTATTATTTCCTTATCTTTATGATAAATAATTACTCTACCATCATCTTCTAAGTCAACTTTTACAGCATTAATGTTATTTACATCAAGGACATTAGATGCTTCACAGATGATTTTAGTTATCATATCTCCACCTTTACCGATAACATCTTTAATCTTTGCTGGATTAATCATAAATGTTTCAGTTTTAGGTGCATATTTAGAAACTTCTTTACGAGGTTCTTTAATTTGTTTTGCAATTACATCAAGTATTTCGTATCTTGCTTTTTTAGCTTGCTCTAAGGCTTCTTTTAAGATTTTTTTATTAATACCTTTAATCTTTATATCCATTTGAAGAGCACATATACCATTTCTTGTACCTGCTACTTTAAAGTCCATATCACCTAAGTGATCTTCCATACCTTGAATATCTGTTAAGATTGTATAATCTTTACCATTTGGTGAGGTTATTAATCCCATGGCTATTCCTGCAACTGGGGCTTTAATTGGTACTCCTGCTGCCATTAGTGACATACATCCAGCACAAATTGATGCTTGTGATGATGAACCATTAGATTCTAAAATTTCAGATACTACTCTTATTGTATAAGGGAATTCTTCTTCACTTGGAATTACTTGTCTTAATGCTTTTTCTCCTAAGGCACCATGACCTATTTCACGGCGACCTGGTGCTCCATATCTTCCTGTTTCTCCTACGCAAAATTTAGGGAAATTATAATGAAGAATGAATCTTTTTGATTCTTCAAGCTCCAGACCATCTAGTATTTGATGTTCTCCAAGTGCTCCTAAAGTTGTTATTGATAATGCTTGTGTTTCACCACGAGTAAATAATGCTGATCCATGTGTTCTTGGTAATAAGTCAATATCAGTTGAAAGTGGTCTAATTTCATCCATTTTTCTTCCATCTATTCTTATATGTTCATCAACTACTATTTTTCTAAATTCACGATATTCTATGGAACTAAGTACTTGTTCTACTTTACAAATTAACATTTGTAAGTCTTCCTTTTCCATAGTGTCTTTATTTTCTTCTCTATATTTATTTACTATTTCTTCTTTAATTGCATCTATTGCTTCGTGCATTTCTAGTTTTTCTTTTATTCTTAGGGCTTTATTAATTCTGTCGCTTGCTAAAGCATCAATTTCATCTTTTAATTCTTTAGTGATTTCAAGATGCTCATATTCCATCTTTTCTTCACCTATTTCTTTAACAATTGATTCTTCAAATTCAACAAGTTCTTTAATTGCATCATGACCTGTTAATAAGGCTTTTAGCATTTCTTCTTCAGATGCTTCATGTGCACTTGATTCAACCATGTTAATAGCGTCTTTTGTACCTGCTACTGTTAAATCTATCTTACTCTTATCTATTTCTTCTTGTGTTGGGTTAATTATATATTTTTTATCGATATATCCTACTTTAACACCTGCAACTGGTCCATTAAATGGTATTTTGCTTATTGATAAAGCGATACTTGATCCTAAAAGTGCAGCTAGTTCAGGTGATGCATCTTGATCTACTGAAAGAACAGTATTTACTATTTGTACTTCATTTTTAAAGTCTTCTGGGAATAATGGCCTTATTGGTCTATCTATCATCCTTGCTGCAAGAGTTGCATTTTCGGTAGGACGACCTTCTCTTTTTATAAATCCTCCAGGTATTTTACCTACTGAATATAATTTTTCTTCATAATTTACAGTTAATGGGAAGAAATCCGATAATAGATTTACTTCTTTATTAAGAACTACTGCTGATAAAACTACTGTTTCACCATATCTAACTAAGACACTTGCAGTTGCTTGCTTAGCTAGTTCACCGTTTTCTATTACTATTTTCTTACCAAAAAATTCTTTTTCAAATGTTTTCTTCATACTAAACTCCAATCATTTATATTGTATAACAAATAAGGAAAAAATACCATAAAAAAAGTTACTATATAAGTAACTATTTTCTTAAACCTAATTTTTTAATTAAATCACGGTATCTTGTAACGTCTTTTTTAGATAGATATTCAAGCATGTTACGACGTTGTCCAACTTTCTTTAAAAGTCCACGATTTGAATGATAATCATGTTTGTGTTCTTTTAAATGAGCTGTTAAAGCTTCTATTTCTTTAGTAAGTATTGCTACTTGAACTTCTGCTGATCCAGTGTCTTTTGCATCACGAGCGAATTCTTTAACGATACTTGCTTTTTGTTCTTTAGTTAATGCCATTTTATTTTACTTCCTTTCTTTATTTTATTTGCTAGAACTGAGTACTAGGTCGGAAATTCCTATAACCAAGAACTAGTAGCACTAATAATATACTAAATTTTTATATAAAAATCAAGTGTTTTATGGATTTAATCTATTTGGTCCTCTAAATAAGAATTGACTTTCTTTTACACTTGGAATTTTAAGTAATAACATTATTAATCTATCAATACCTATTGCAAATCCACCATGTGGAGGACAACCGTATTTAAAGAATTCTAGATAGAATTTAACATCTTCTCCTAAACCTTTTTCTTTAGCATTTTTTGTTATTTCTTCTAATCTATGTTCTCTTTGAGCTCCTGATGTTATTTCAACGCCCCTCCAGATTAAATCATATCCTTGAAGTACTCCGTTTTCATCTCTCATATGATAGAATGCACGTTTATCTGCAGGATATTCAGTAACAAACATAAATTCACTTTTAAATTCTTCTTTAGCTAATTTATAAGTTAATCTTTCTGCTTCTGTTGTTAAATCTGTTTTTTCTTCAGAAGGGACTTTATAACCATATTTAGATTCTAGTTTTTCATATACTTCTTTTAGAGGCATTACAGGAAATCTTGATTCTACTTTTGGAAGTTCCATACCAAATACTTCTTTTACTTTATCATAATATTTATCATAAACTTTATTTAAAGCATAAGTAAGCATATCTTCTTCAAGTTTCATTACATCATTAAATGAATCAATATAAGAGAACTCTACATCAAAACTAGTAAACTCTGTTGCATGTCTTGAAGTGTTTGAGTTTTCTGCACGGAAGCATGGAGCTACTTCAAATACTTTAGAAAATCCTGCTGCAATTGCCATTTGTTTATAAAATTGAGGTGATTGTGCTAGATATGCTTTTCTATCAAAATATTTTACTTCGAATACTTCAGCACCTGATTCACTTGCGGCACCAATAAATTTTGGCGTATGAATTTCAATAAAATCATTATTATATAGGTATTCTCTCATAAATCTAACTAGATCGCTTTCAACTTGAAACATAAGTATATTTTTATCACTTCTTAAATCAATAAAACGATAATCAAGTCTAGTATCTAGATTTACTCCATCTAATTTTTTAAAGTTAAATGGTAGTTCTAGATCAGATTTTGATGTTACTTCTATTTTTGTTGGTATTATTTCCATACCACCCATTTTAACTTTAGGGTTTTCCATTAAAGTACCAGTTACTTTTACTGTACTTTCAAGAGGAAGAGATGAAATTAATTCAACCATCTCTTTATTTTTTTCTTCACTCTTTTCAATTGTTACTTGTACTTTTCCTGTTGAATCTCTTAATACAACAAATTGAACCCATTGTAAATCTCTTATATTATCTACAAAAGCACTAAATTCAATTTCTTTACCATAATAGTTCTTTAAATCTTTTGCATATATTTTATTCATTTTCATCATCCTTACATTTGCAGTTTTCACATTCACAGTGATCTTCACATTTGCAATCATCACATTCACAGTGATCTTCACAATTACAATTATCATCGCAATCACATTCATGTTTATGACCAAATTTAGATAAATCTAAGGTATCTTCTTCTTCAACTAAATTTTCATCTAAATAGTAAATTAAATATTCAAGCATTACTTTTTCTTCAGTTTTAGTTTTATTATTCTTAACTAATACTTCTCCATTATTTAGATCTTCACTATTTAAAATAATTAATAATTTACTTTTTAATCTATCAGCTTGTCTAAATTGAGCTTTTAAGCTTCTTCCTGTATATTCTGTATCTACTGAAAAACCTGCCATTCTTAGTTCATTAGATAGGTATGCACTATATTTTTGTTCATCTTCGTTTACATACATGATAAATGCATCAAGTTCATCTTTAATTGGAAGAGTTACTTCTTGTTCTTCAAGTGCTAGTAATACTCTTCCTATTCCACTTGCAAAACCAATACATGGTGTTGATGGTCCACCTAGGTTTTCTACTAAACCATTGTAACGGCCACCTCCACCTATTGAAAGATTAGTATTTCCTGCTTTAATTTCAAATACAGTATGATTATAATAATCAAGTCCTCTTACTATTTTTGGATTAACCTCATAAGTTACTTCTAAGATATCTAAAAGTTCTTTTACTTTCTCAAAACGTTCTTTACTTTCTTCATCTAAATAATCAATTGTTGTTGGAGCATTCTTTAATATTTCATTATCAGCATCAACTTTACAATCTAATATTCTTAAAGGATTAACTTCTAATCTATTATTACAGTCTTCACATAATTCACTCATATGAGGTTTAAAGTATTCTATTAAAGCTTTTCTATAATTATCACGCGATTCTTTATTACCTAATGTATTAATTTCTACTTTAATATCTTTTAAGCCTAACATTTTATAAATATTAACTGCTAGTGATATTACTTCAGCATCACTTATAGGATCATCTGTTCCTAATACTTCCATACCAAATTGAGTTAATTCTCTATCTCTACCTGATTGAGGTCTTTCATAACGGTACATAGTACCATTATAATAAACTTTAACTGGTAAGTTATCCCCATACATTTTATGTTCAATAAAACTTCTTACTACTCCTGCTGTTCCTTCTGGTCTTAGAGTGATATTTCTATCTCCTCTATCTTTAAAGTCATAAGTTTCTTTAGTTACTATATCACTAGATTCACCTACTCCTCTATGGAATAATTCTGTTGATTCAAATAATGGTGTTCTTATATAACCATAGTTATATTTTTCCATTACACTATCAACAACTTCTTCAATAAACTTCCACTTTTTAGCTTCAGTTCCATATATATCTAATGTTCCCTTTGGTTTTGTTATCATGAGATCACTCCTTTTATTTTTACCTATTACATTATACAATAATTTTATTTATTAATCTACACTAATTTCTTAGCAAAAGATTCTTTTAATTCATTACTAAATCCATATGGTGTAATTCCAACTAAGTGACTTAAATCAGAATCATATAAGTAGTTACCTGCTTTAAAATAATAATAAGCCATTTTAGCTTTTTCACTATCTTTACATACATTTGCTAAAGTAAATGCAAGCACATCATTTAATTCATCTAATGAACTTAGTTTATTTTCTTTAACTAGATTTTCAAAATCTATTTCTTTTATAGTTTCTAGTACATTTAATGATTTTTTTATTATTTCATTAAATTTTCTTTTTTGATGTTCTTTAGAATCATTTTCTAATCTAGAACCTTTTAAATATTCATTAAATTTATTTTGCATAATATATGAATTATAGTTTTTAAAATTATTTCTATAATTATATTTTATATAATTTTTAGTATTTTTTCTTGCATCTTTAATTGATGTTACTTCAAATACTATTCTTTCTAGTGTTTCTATATTATTTTTATTATCTACAAATATAAAGGATTTTTTATTATCTTTATCATATATACTAGTAGATTTAACATTATTATCTTTATTTTCATAAAGTCTTTTATTTAACATTAGATTTTTAAATATAAATAATAATTCTGTACTTTCTTCTTTAAAAAATTCTGTTAGAATATTAATCATTTCTTCATCTGAAATTGTTTCTTCATAAGCTTTTGTTTCTAATAAATTATTATCTTTATTATTTTTTAAAATAGTATATATATCAAAATAATTATTTTTTATATTATTAAAATTAGCTTTATAACTTTTTAGTACTTCTTTTTCATATTTAGAAGTTATTTTATCACTAAAAATATTTATTACTTCAGTATTTTGAGTACTTTTAAATATCTTATTATTTGTATCTATATAATATAAAATATCTCCTTTTTTTGATCCTTTTAATTTGTATGAGCAACTTAATATTGTTTCATTTATTTCGTCATTATTTAGTGTTAATAGTTTCATATAACCACTCCGTTTCCGTGTTCTTTATTATACCACAAAATGCTTGTATTTTGAAGGATTAAACAAAAAAAGATACTTAAATAGTATCTTTTAATGTTTTAACTTCTTTTTTTAAATCTTTTTTAAAGAAATTATATGTAGTTCTTATTAATATATATATTGGAAGTGCTGCAATAATTCCTATTGGTCCTGCTAGAGTTCCTCCAACACTTACTGCCATTATTGTTATTAATGGATTAATGTTATTTGTTTTACCATATACTTTTGGTGTTGTGAAATAACCATCTATTTGAGGGAATACTGCACATATAATTAATGTTCCTAAGAATGTAAATGGTGTTGTTACACTTGCTAGTAGTAATGCTATTAGGTTTGCTATTAATCCTCCAAAGTATGGAACAACAGTTAAAAGCCCTGCAAGTATACTGAGTACTAACCAATTTGGATGTCCTACTATCTTTAAAAGAATGGAATACTCTAAGAATTCAATTATCATAAAGATAAATAAACCTTTAATATAATTGCCTAATTCTTTGTCTAAAGCTTTTACATAATTAAATGATTTTTTACCTCTTGCTTCTAAGAAACTTTTAAATGCTCCTCTTATTTTATCCATATATGCTAAGAAATAAATAGATGCTACAAAAGCTACTATAAAATTGCCTAATCCTGAAACACTTTTATTTATAACTGTATTTGTTCCTTCGGAAATCATATTTCCTATACTTTTTGTAATATCATTAATAGATGAATTAACATCACTTTCAACTGGATCTAAATTAAGATTAAATCTATTACTTAAACCGTTTATTACTTTAGCTATATTTGAATCTAATGATTTCATTTGATCATATACTAGTGGTAATATTTGAAATAACATAAATATAATTATGAATACTATTACAAGTACAATAATTAATACTGCTAACCATTTTGGCAAGCCTTTTTTAATTAAATAGTTAACAACTGGTGTTAAGGCATATGCAACTGTAAATGATATTATAAATGGTAATATTATTTGAATAACTCTTCCTAATATATTCCACCATGTTCCTATATTAGATACTGTTATATATAAAAGTAACATAAGTGCTGTTATATTTATTAATTTATAATTTAATTTATTCTCTTTCATTTAAACCTCCATAATTATGGTAGTTGGTCCTATATTATTATTACTAACTATCATGTTTGCACCAAAGATTCCTTCTTCTACGTGAACATACTTTCTTAATTCTTCGTTAAATAAATTATATAGTTTTATGCTTTCTTCTCTATTAAGAGCTTTTATATAGCTTGGACGATTTCCTTTTTTTGTATCTGCATAAAGTGTAAATTGTGATACTGATAAAATACTTCCATTTATATCTAAGACGTTTTTATTCATTACACCATTAGAATCTATAAATATTCTTAACTTTACTATCTTATTTACTAGGTATTTGATACTATCCATATTATCACCTTCGGTAAATCCAACTAATACTAAAAGGCCTTTATCTATTTGCCCTACTATTTTATTATCAACTTTAACACTTGCATTTTCTGAATTAGTTACTACTACTTTCATTAGTGAATTATCCTTTCTACATCTGTTACAAATTCTTCTTTGTTTAAAGCATTTATTAGGCTTTCTAACTGCTTTTTACTTAGTACAAGACATTCTAATTCATAATTAATTAATTCAGCTTGATATACTTTTTTAACACTTTTAACAGGTATATTACAACTATTAGCTGCTTCTAATATTTTTATCATCTTATCTTCTAATGTATTAGTGTATACAATAACATCTGTTAAATATCTAACATTATTATCGTTTTCACTCCATTTACAGTCTATTAGTCTTTCACCAAAACCTAATACATTATGACATACACTTCTATGTATACTTATTCCATTACCTTTTGTAATATATCCTATAATTTCATCACCATATACCGGATTACAGCATCCTGATAAGTTAACTTTTACATTACCAAGTCCTGATACAATTATATTTGTTTCATTATTTTTATATTCTATTATTTTTTTTGGACGTTTAACTTCTTCTTCCTTTTTATAAATAATATTTATTACAGATCCACAATTAGTTTTACCATTACCAACTTCTAAGTAAACATCTTCTTCACTATCTACTTTTAAAGCATCTAGAATCTTCTTTAAATTATCTCCTTGCATAAAATCACTAACTGGAAGTTTTCTTTTTCTTAATTCTTTTTCTATTAGGTTTTTACCTTGTTCAATATAATTTTCTTTCATACTACGAGAAAAGTAAGCTTTTATCTTATTTTTAACTGTAGTTGATTTAACCATGTTTACCCATTCTTCTGATGGATGTGCTTGTTTATTAGTTATTATTTTAACTATATCATTATTATGAAGTTCATAATCTAGAGGCTCTATTTGATTATTTACTAAAGCGCCTGTTGTTGTTTCACCAACATGGGAATGGACATGATATGCAAAGTCTAATGGAGTTGCTCCTTTTGGAAGTTCAAAAACATCTCCTTTAGGAGTAAAACAATATATATTGTTATTTAATACTTCATCTTTAACACTATTTACAAAGTCTTCAGATGACATATTCTCTTTTGATAAATCTATTATTGATTTAAAGAATTGTAATTTTTCTTCAGTTCTTGTTCTTGAATTTGTAATATTTTTATGTTCTTTATATGCCCAGTGACTTGCTATACCATTTTCAGCAACCTCATCCATGTCATGTGTTCTTATTTGTATTTCAAATAAATAACCATCTACACCAAATACTGTTGTATGCAAACTTTGATACATGTTTAGTTTTGGGTTTGCAATGTAATCTTTAAATCTATTTGGCATAGGTTTAAATTTAGAATGAATTATTCCGAGTGCTAAATAACATTCTTGCTTAGTATCAACTAGAATTCTCATTGCTAGCAAATCATATATTTCACTAAATTTTTTACCTTTATTTAGTTTGTTATAAATACTATAAATACTTTTAGCTCTTCCTTTCATCTCATAGTTTATACCTTGAGAATTAAGTAGAAGTCTAACTTCATCCATCATTTTATTTACAGTATTTTCTCTTTCAGTTTTTGTTTTATTTAAACGTTCTGCTATATCATAATAGACATCTGGCTTTAAATATCTTAATGAAAGATCTTCTAACTCACCTTTAATTTTGTGTATTCCTAAATGGTGAGCTATTGGAGCAAGAATTTCTAAAGACTCTCTTGCTTTTTCTTTTTGCTTTTCTATAGGTAGTGCCCAAAGTGTTCTCATATTATGTAAACGATCAGCTAGTTTAACTATTATTACTCGAACGTCTTCACTCATACCTACAATTATCTTTTTATAATATTCTATTAAGTACTCATTTTCAGTCGAAAAGTGAATATTTGATAGTTTTGTTACTCCATCAACTATTCTTGTTACATTCTTACCAAATTTTTCTTCCATTTCTTCATATGTACAATCAGAGTCTTCTAAAACATCATGTAAAAATGCAGCTTCTAATGTTTCACTATCAGCATAAATTGTTGTTAGAATTTTAACTACATTTAAAGGGTGAATTATATATGATTCACCACTTTTACGAAACTGTCCTTCATGCTTTTGAAGCGCAAAAAGATAAGCTTTTTTTATATCTTTAAGCTCATCTTCATTTGTAATATAAGTCTTAATAAGTTTTTCTACATCACTATAAGTTATAGTATCTTTTGTATGTGCCACTTATATCGCCTTCTCCTTTTTTATCTAGCAATTAATCCCTTTAACCATTCTTTCATTTATATCATCTTTATATACTTTTTTAGTTTTTACTTTTTTACCTAAAGTTTTTCTTTCGATAACTAAATATAAGTATGTTGCAATAAAGATTGATGAATATGTTCCTGAAATTAATCCAACAAGCATAGCTACATTAAAGCCAATTATTTCTTTACTTCCTAAGAATATTAGGGCAAGTATTGGAATAATTGTTGTAATACTAGTCCATATAGTTCTTGTAAATGTTTCGCTTATACTTCTAGTTGTAATTTCATATATTTTTTCTTTATCTAATTTTTTATCATTTTTCTTAATATTTTCTCTTATTCTATCAAATAAGACAATTGTATCATTTATTGAGTATCCAATTATTGCTAGTATTGCTGCAATAAACATATTTGATACTTCTAGTCTTGATATTGCAAATACTGCACTAATTATTAAGATATCATGAACTAGTGCAACTACTCCAGAGATACCAAAACTAAATTTAAATCTTAATGAGATATAAATAACTATACCAATAAATGCAAATAAGATAGACATAATAGCATTTTTTATTAATTCTTTTTTAACTAGATTACTTACAACACCTATATCAACTTTAGCATTATATTTTTCTACAAAATAGTTCTTTACATTTTTAACTTTATTAGCATTCATTACATTAGATACAACAATATCTGCATCTTTATTATCAATAGTAATATTTTCTGCTTTTAAGTTTAATTTCTTAATATCTTCTTTGATTTCTTTTTTATTTAATTTATTATCAGTTACTAAAGATATATCAGATCCTGATCTAAAGTCTACTCCTAAATTAAATCCTTTATTTATATAGAAGGAACCAAGTCCTAGTAATATACAAATAACTGAAATACTAACTAATACTTTAGCATGCTTTAAGAAGTTTACTTTACTAAATGGTTTAACTTTTACTTCTTCATTTTTACTTACATCTGGAATATCTGATTTTTTTACATTTATAAATAAATTAGTTTTATTATCAAAGAATCCTGAATTAATAAATTTAGATAAAACTACTCTTGTTACAAATATCATTGTAAATACTGTTACAAAAATAGTTATTATTTGCATTGTTGCAAATCCTTTAACACTACTTTCACCAAATATAAACATTATAATTGCTACTAATAATGTAGTTGCATTTCCATCGAATATTGATGAAAAGCTTTCTTTAGAACCCATTTTATAAGCTTCTTTTAGGCTTCTACCTTTATATAATTCATCTTTAATACGAGAATATGTTATAACATTTGCATCTACTGCCATACCAATTCCTAGTATTACTGCAGCGATACCAGAAAGTGTTAATACTCCACCTACTATCCAAAATACACCAAATACTAATAATGTATATAGAAGTAATGCAACTGATGATACAAATCCTGCAAAATGATATAAAAGTATTAGAATTACAAATATTGCAATTACACCAATAACACCTGCTTCAATAGTTTTATCTAGTGTATCGCCACCAAAGCTTGCTTCTACTGTTTTACTTGATATTTCAGTTAATTTTGAAGGAAGTGAACCTGAATTAATTAAATCAACTAGGTTTGTTACCTCTTCTTCTGTGAAGTTACCTTGAATAATAACATCACTTGCAAATCCTTGTGATACTGATGCAGCACTTAAACATCTAGAACCACTAGTTCCACATTTATCTTTTTCATTTTCATAGCTATCAGTTCCTTCTTCATAATCAAGCCAGATAACTATTTGATTATTTGTATAATCTTTAACTCTATTAGTTACAGAGAAAAATTCATCTTTATCTTTTATACTTAATAATACTGCTGGGTTACCTGATGCATCTTCAGATACTTTAGCATTACCAGCTTCTAATACATCACTTGTCATTAATAGATTGTTTTCAGTATCTCTAAATGAAAGGGTTGCTACTGTAGATAATTGTTTACGAGCACTATCAGCATCTTTAACGCCCGCTAATTTAACTCTTATTTTATTATTACCTTCAGTAATTATTTCAGGTTCACTTACTCCTAAACTATCAATACGTTTAGAAAGAGTCTTATATGTAGCTTTTAATTTAGACTCATTCATTTTAGAACCATCAATAGATTCAACTTTATATAGAACTTCAAAACCACCTTGTAAATCTAAACCAAAGTTTATATTATTTAGTAATGGTTTAAATCCTAAACAAATAAATACACTAACAGCAACTAATAATGCTGTTAATAGTATAACTTTCTTTTTACCCTTTTTAATATTTAGTTCTCTATCTTTCTTTGCCATATTATTAACACCTCTTTTACCGAACTATATTAATTATAACTAAATATTTATAAAAATAAAAGACTAAAGTTAAAAATAGTCTTTTATCTATCAATATATTTATATACTTCTTCTATTGTTTTATCAAAATCTTTATAATTAGTCTCAAACCATTTTAAATTATCAAACTGGTGATTAAAAAATGTATATTGTCTTTTAGCGAAGTGTCTAGAGTCTTTTTTTATGTTTTCTATTACTTTATCTAATTCTATGTTGCCATTTAAATATTCTTTAAATTCTTTATATCCTATAGCATTATTTAAAATATGAGAATCATTATAATAATCTTTTAAACTTTGGACTTCTGCTAATAACCCTTCACTTATCATTTTATCTACTCTTTTATTTATTATATTATATAAATTATCTCTAGAAGTAGTTAAACCAATTACATCAAAATCATATAATTTAGTGTTTTTTCCAATGTTTTCATTATCATTATTAAGTAATCTTTTATAATATCTTTCTAATCTGTTTCTATTATTTATGTTTAATTCTATATCTTTAAATTTATCTTTTACTTTTAGATATAATTCTTTATTAGATAGATTAGATAAATCTATATTATCTTTTTCTTCATTAAACTTATAATCATATAAGCATGCTTTAATATATAAACCTGTTCCACCTACTATTATTACTTTTTTGCCTTTATTTAATATTTCTTCTATTTTATTTCTAGAATCTTTTTGATAGTCATATACAGTATAGAATTCATTAGGTTCTTTTATATCAAATAAGTGATGCTTTACTCCATCCATTTCTTCCTTTGTTGTTTTTGCACTTCCAATATTTAATTTATTATAAATTTGAACACTATCTCCATTAATTACTTCTGCATTTATTAATTTAGCAAGTCCAACTGATAATTTAGTCTTACCTACTCCTGTTGGCCCTGTTATTACTATTATATCTTTCATTAATCTAGCACCCTCTTAAACATTTTTTCTAGCTCATATTTAGTATATTTTATTATGGTTGGTCTTCCATGAGGGCAATTAAATGGTTGCTTACATTTACGTAATTCATCAAGGACAAACTCAGCTTCTTCTAATGTAATATAATCATTGGCTTTTATACTCATTCTACATGCTGTAGTTGCTGCTGCATGATCTATAAATTTCGCTTTATCAAAACTTTTTTCATTTATTAATAAATCAAATATTTTAGATATATCTTCTTTTTCATGATCTTCTCTTACTAATGCTATTGGATGCTCTCTAACTACTATAGTATTTGTTCCAAACTCTTCTACTGCAAAACCTAATTCTTTTAAAATATCTAGTTTATTTTGCAAAATAATAAATTCATTTTTAGGATATTCTAACTTTAAAGGAATTAATAATGGAATAGTTTCTATCTTATCACTTAATAATTTATCAAGTATTTTTTCATAGTTTGCACGTTCTTGAGCAGCATGCTGATCTATTATATACATACCATCTACATTTTCAGCTATAATATATGTTTTATATATAATACCTCTTGGAATCATTTTCTTTATTTTATATGGTGAATCTTTTGCTGTTTCAACTAACTCTAATTGTTTAAGTTCTACCTTTTTATATTCTTCATCACTATCTTTAATTACTTCTTCTTTAGATAAATCAATTATATTTTCTTCTATATTTATATTATTTGTTTCTTTTTTTACTTCTTTTTCTTCGTTAAGTTCTACTTCTTCTAATGCAAAAGAATCTCTAACTACTGCATTTGGAATAAATACTACTTTCTTTAATTTTTCACTAAATACTTTTGATATTAATTCTTTTAATGTTTCCATCTTGGAAAATTTAATATCCATTTTAGTTGGATGAACATTACAATCAACTAGTATTGGATCTACATCAATATTTATTACTACTACTGGATATTTACCTTGATGAATATAAGTATGATAAGTTTCTACTATTGATTTTATTATTTCATTATTCTTTATAATTCTACCATTTACTATTATTGTTATAGAATTTCTATTACTTCTATAACATTCTGGATATGATAAATATCCAGATATATAATAATCATCATTTTCACCAGTAAATTCTATCATTTTAGATGCTATATTTTTACCATATATTTCATATATTACTTTTAATAGTCTTCGTTTACCTTCAGTATTTAAAAGTTCTTTGTCGTTATTAGTTAATACAAATTTAACATCAGGATGTGCAAGAGACATTTTTTCGATATATTCAACAATACTTGCAAGTTCTCTATATAAATTCTTTATATATTTTAATCTTACTGGTGTATTATAAAAAATATCTTTTACTTCTATGATAGTTCCTTTTTGAAGGTCAGAATTTGTTACTTCTAAGTTCTTTCCTCCTTCTATTTCTACAATTGTTCCTTCTTTACCATCACTTGTTTTTAAACGCATTTTAGATATACTTGCTATTGATGGTATTGCTTCACCACGAAAGCCTAATGAGTTTATATTAAATAAATCATTTAAGTTTTTACATTTGCTTGTTGCATGACGAGAAAATGCTAAAACAGCATCTTCTTTACTCATACCTTTACCATTATCTGATACTTTTATTAATTTCAATCCAGAATCTATTAAATCAACTTTTATTTCAGTACTTTCAGCATCTAAAGAATTTTCTGTTAATTCTTTTACTACATTCATTAACTTTTCAATAACTTCTCCTGCTGCTATTTTATTTGCAAGTACTTCATCCATTACTTTAATTTGTCCCATAGTATCAACTCCTTTTTTTATTATAACATAAAAATAAAAAAGACTAAAAAGTCTTTTAATTAGTACAAGATGATGATTTATAATGAGGACAAACTAAGCATACTATATATGTATAAGTTGTATTAAATGATTCTTTTGTATCCATTTTACCATTTACTTTAACGTAGCTTTTGGCATAGTCACATTGCTTTTTATTTACAGGATCAATCATATTATCTAGAAATCCTTGATCATGAAGTTCTTCTCCATCAATTTGTCCTTGTGAGTTTCCATCTTGATCTGCAATTAATTTATCACTATTTACTACATAGTAATTTGTTGCTGCTGATTTTAAATTACTTTCAAAATTTTCATATGTTCTTTTTTGACTCTTTGTAGTATAACTAGCATAAGCTTGTATTCCTACTCCTGATAATACTGAAATTATTGCAATTACTGCTAATAATTCAATTAGTGTAAAACCTTTATTGTTCATGTAAACATCTCCCTATTCTTCTTTATTATACTAAAAATATATATTATTTACTAGTTTTTTGTAAATAATCGTATAAATTTACAGCGACATCTTCAGGAACTATCTTCTTTAAATCATCTATACTTGCTTCTTTCATTTTTTTTAATGAACCAAAATGTTTAATTAATTCTTTTCTTCTTTTTTCTCCTATACCAGGGATCATATCTAGAGTACTTTGAAGCATTCCTTTAGATTTAATATTTCTATGATATGTTATAGCATATCTATGAACTTCTTCTTGTATTCTTGCTAAGTATAAAAATAAATTACTTTTCTCATTTATTTTTATAGGTTCTAAATTACCATTTAGTAAATGACTTGTTCTATGTTTATCATCTTTTACTAAACCACATACTGGAATATCTAAATTTAAACTACTTAATATTTCCTTACAAGCATTTATTTGAGATACACCACCATCTAAAACAATTAAGTCAGGTAAATAAATATCTTCCATAACACTTTTAAAATATCTTCTATAAAGGACTTCTTTCATAGCTCCTATATCATCTTTTACTCCAGTTTCTATTTTATATTTACGATATAAATCTTTATTAGGTATAAAATTATCAAAAACAACCATTCCACCTACATAATATGTTCCAAATAAATGTGAATTATCAAATGATTCTATTCTTTCTAATTTCTTTAGATTTAATAAATCTTTTAACTCATTAATAGCTTCTAATCTTTTATTTTCATCTTGTTCTAAAGTTTTTTCATCATTTTCTAAATTACCTTTAGCATTTTCTTCTGCTAAATCAAGTAAGTTTTTAAGCTTTCCTCTATAAGGTGTAATTACTTTAATATTTAAATAATTAGATAATAAGTTATTATCTACTATTTCTGGTACATATAGACTTTTTGGTGTAATACCTTTTTTATCATAATACTTAATAATAAATTCTATAAGTTCTTCATCTGTATTACCCATAGTTTTAATTAAATCTTTATCTCTACCAAATAATAAACCATCTCTAACAAAGAATATTTCTATAGATAAATAATTTTTATCAGTATAATAATTAATCATATCAAAATTAAAGCTTTTATTTAAATCAATTTTTTGTTTCCTTAGAGTCACTTTAATATCATCAAGCATATTCTTTAATTCTAAAGCTCTTTCATAGTTCATGGCAAGAGATGCTTTTTCCATTTCGTTTATTATTTTTTCTTCTACTATATGACTATCTCCATTTAAGAAAGATATTATTTCTTTATTCATATTTTCTATAATATCTTTATCTATATCTTTAGTACAATATGCTAAACATTCACCTATATGATAATAAAGGCATGGGCTTTTCTTTAATGTTTCGCATTTTCTTAAAGGATACATTTTATTTATAATATTAACTGTTTTTCTTGCAGCATAGACATTTGGATAAGGACCATATAAATGATTTTTATTCTTTTTCTTTTTAACATTTCTTACTATTCTTAATCTTGGATATTTTTCATTAGTAAGTTCAATATAAGGATATGATTTATCATCTTTTAAAAGAATATTATATTTAGGGTTATATTTTTTTATTAAAGTTATTTCTAGTATTAGTGATTCAAGTTCACTTGATGTAACTATGTAATCAAAGTCTTCTATGTTTTCAACTAACATTTTAGTTTTACCAGTTAAAGTTCTAGTAAAATAACTTCTTAATCTTCTTTGCAAGTTTTTAGCTTTACCAACATATATAATTACACCATCTTTATCTTTCATTTGATAACTACCAGGTTTGGTTGGAACAAGTGCTAATTTTTCTTTAAACTTATGCATATAACCACCTCTTTTCTTTTATTATTTTACCAAAAAAAGACTATTTTTAATAGTCTTTTATTATGCTAATTTATTTCTTATTTTAGTAGATACTATAGACATATCAAATCTACCTTTTAGTTTTGGAGTAACATCACTCATTACTTTACCCATATCTTTCATAGATTCAGGTTTTAATCTATTAAAAGCTTCATTTATTATTTTATCTACTTCTTCTTCTGTTAAGGCTTCTGGTAAATATTCTTTTAATACTTCTATTTCTTTAAGTGCTTTTTCTACTAAGTCAGATCTATTACCTTTTTCAAATTCTTTAATAGATTCATTTAATTGTTTAATTTGACGAGATGCTACTTCTATTATTAAATCATTATTAATTTCTTTCTTCTTATCAATTTTTTCTTTCATTAATTCTGCTTTTAAGCCTCTAATAATAGTTAATCTATCTTTGTTACCATTTTTTAAAGATTCTACCATATCTTTTTGTAATTTATCAAACATTTTATAATCCTCCTCATTCATATTTATTATAACATAAATTAATAAAAAAATAATGACATAAGTCATTATTTAAAAATCTTTCTTATAACTCTATCTAGTTCTTTTTTAGCGATTGGTTTTGCTATATATTCATCAAAGCCATCTTGTAATAAGTATTTTTCTTTCATTCCATCAATTGCATTTGCCGTTAACATTACTGTTGGTATATTAAATGAAGGATTTGCTTTTAATGTTTTAAATGTTTGTACTCCACTCATTTCTGGCATCATATCATCCATTAAAATCATATCAAATCTATTACCTGAATTAATTAAATTAATACAATCTTTACCACTTAATACTGAAGTTATTTCAACATTATATTTTTCTAATAGACGTTCTGCAACTTTAATATTTAATTTATTATCATCTACAATTAAAACTTTTTTACCAGTAATATCAATTGATTCTTCTACTGGTACTTCTTTAGTCATATTAACAACTTCTTGATCAACTGCTAAAGTTATTTTTAAGCCTCTACCATAAACGTTTTGAGCTATTATTTCACCATTCATTAATTTAACTAATTTATAAGTTGCAGAAAGGGATGTTGAAACACCTTCTATTAATGTTTCATTATCTACTCTTTCACCTTTTTCTGCAAATATATTATTTAATTTAGATTGTTTTATAATACCTCCAGTATCTTCTACTGAAATTATTAGTCTACATGCATTATCTTTTATTATGGAAGATGCAGAAAACTCTATATATCCTACTTCTGTTCTTTCTATAGCATTAGCAAGTATATTTAATAGTATTTGTCTTAATACTACATAATCACCTTGTAAAGCATTAGGAATAGATGTATCAAAGAATGATCTAAATTCTATTGGCTTTCTACCCATAATATCTTTAGAAAAGTCTGCAAGTTCTTCAAGCATACTCTTTAAATCATAATTCTTTTCAACTAATTTTAAACTTGTATTATCAAATTTAGATAAATCAAGTATTCCATTAACTACTTGTAATAAATTATTAGAAGAAGCTTCTATATTTACTATATCATTTTTAATACTAGGGTCTATTTGTTTTTCACTTAAACTATCAGTAAAGCCTATAATGTTAGTTAAAGGTGTTCTAATTTCATGTGAAATATTATATAAAAATTTAGTTTTAGATTCATTTGTTTCTTCTAGATTCTTTTTAGCTATTTCTAGTTCTTTAATAGTACTTAAATCAGGATTTTCAATAGTGAAATATAATAGGAATGTAATAAATGTTTCTACAGATGTCATAAGCATCAATTCAGGATACTTATATTGAACATAAAGAGCAAAAGGAAGTAAAACTATATAACTTATTAACGGAATAAATTTTTCTTTCTTTATATTTTCTCTTTCAATAATCATAAATGAGCCACTTAGTAAAATACATACTGCACTCATGCATACACATAAAAATGACCCCGGACCATAAGAAAATACTTTATTAATACTAGAACTTTCATAATATATTGGAAGCACTAAAAGTGCAAAAGCAATTATTAAATATACTTTTATAAATATACCTTTTACTTTTTTATATATTTCGTTCTTATTAAAACGTAAATTAATCTTTTTCTTAAATGATATTAAGAAAGTATAAAATGTAAATAACATTAAGAATGTCAATGAATATATTAAATATATTTTATTAATAACTGGTGTTAGATTAGGAAATATTTTATTATTTAATGTTACTAAATAACTAAATAATGTAATTACTAACCCCATAAAATTTGTTACAACTATATACTCGTAAACTTTATTTTCACGAGATGCTAATCTTTTTTTAGAAAAATAAACTAATAGTAGTAGTGCACTATAAAACATACTACATATAATAAATGATGCTCCCATAGCGTCCTCCTTATTCTCTATTTAATTATATATTAAGTATATATTTTTTACAAGATAGAAAGAAAAAAAATCTCATAAAGAGATTTTTATATACTTTCTTACAAAAAAGTATAAAATAATTTATTATAAACGTAATATAGAGAAGCTTTACTTGTTTTCACTCGTAGTACGCCTTTCTCTCTATATTACTATCGGTTGTTCTTATTGTTATTTATAACTTAATACTTTTAATTAACCTTTTTCCACACT
>OMQW01000018.1 GCA_900313345.1 uncultured Eubacteriales bacterium | reverse complement strand
TTTATGCAAGTTTCCTTGACATATTCATAATAACATAAAAAAGAACTTTTTGCAAGTTCTCTCTATATAAAGTTCGAATAGTTCGAACAGATTCATCACTGGTGCCTCTAATCGGACTCGAACCGATACAGATTACTCTAAAGGATTTTGAGTCCTTCGTGTCTACCAATTTCACCATAGAGGCATAATAAAAGTATAACATAAGTTATACTTTTTTTAAATTACTAATTTAATTCTTTTATAGCAGTTACTGCAGCAATAGCTCCATCACTACTAGCAGTTACTAATTGTCTTAAATTTTTAGATCTAATATCACCAGAAGCGTAAATATGAGAAATATTTGTATGCATTTCATCATCTGTAATAATATAACCATTATTATCTACATTAATATCTTTTAATAAATTATTATTTTCTGGTATTTGTCCAATAGCAACAAATAAACAACTAACATTAATAATTTTATTATTACCTAAATTGTCAATTAAACTAATACCATCAAGCTTATCTTCACCAATTAATTCATTAACAGTACTATTAACAATAATAGAAACATTATCTTTTTCTCTTAATTTATCTAAAGTTGAACTAGATCCTCTAAAACTATCTCTTCTATGTACTAAATAGACCTTATTACAAATATCACTTAAATATAAAGCATCATCTAAAGCTGTATTACCGCCGCCAATAACAGCAACATCCTTATTCCTAAAAAAATTACCATCACAAGTAGCACAATAAGAAATACCTTTACCTATAAACTTATCCTCATTTTCTAAATTAAGTTTTCTATTTGTAACACCTACTGCTAATATAATAGATTTAGTTTTTATAACATCATCAATAGTATTAACTTCAAAATAATTATCCAATTTATTAAATTCTAGAGCTTTCTTATTAAGATAATCACAACCTAAACTAATAGCTTGATCATATAATTTTTTAGAATAATCAAAACCAGATATATGATAAAGACCTGGATAATTATCAATCTTATTAGAATTAATGATTTGTCCTCCAAAACTACTAGCTTCAATTATTAAAACTTTTTTATTAGATCTTGCTGCATATATACCAGCTGTTAAACCTGCTGTTCCAGCACCTATTATAACTATATCGTACATAATATACCTACTTAAGAAATTCTAAAACTTCTTCCTTGCTTCTAAATCCAGTAAATCTATCTACTTGCTTACCATCTTGATACTTAATAACACAAGGTATACTAAATACATTAAATTCTTCAGCAAGTTCCATATTTTCATCTACATTTAATTTATAAACAGTATATGAATTACTAACTTCTTCCATTATAGGACTAAGCATTTTACAAGGTCCACACCAATCTGCATAAAAATCAACAACACAAACACCTTTATTATTTCTAACTAAATTATCAAATTCAACACTATTATTAATCTTTGTACTCATTATTATCCTCCTTATATTTAGATTTATATAAATCTATCTCACTATCTTCATTTGTTTTACTATCACTAATAAAATCTTCCATATTAGGTAAATCATCCTTAGAAGCTAACCCAAAGAAATCTAAGAAATCAGAAGTAATACTATAAAGTATTGGTCTACCAGGCAATTCACTTCTACCTACTTCTTTTATTAATCCTTTACTAACAAGTTTTCTTATCATTTGACTACTACTAACACCTCTAATTTTATCAATATCAACACGAGTTATTGAATCATTATATGCAATAATTGCCAAAACTTCAAGTGCAGATTGACTAAGAGTATTAGTAACAGGATCTTCAATTAACTTCTTATAATACTCTTTATGTTCTCTTTTAGTAGTAAGTTTTATTTTATTACCTAAGAAATCAATTCTAATACCTCTTTCAGGTTTGTCATAATCTTCTTTTAAACTTCTAACTAATTCTTTAGCTAAATCTTCATCTATATCTAAAACATCTTCTATTTGTTCAAGACTTAAACCATCTTCACCAACTACAAATAGTAGTCCTTCTAGTATTGCTTTCATTTAATCGCCTCACATTCAAAATCTTCAAATAAAGAATTTTGAACTATTCTAATTTCCCCTTCTTTAGTCATCTCAAGTACTGCTAGAAAAGTTGCTATTATATATTCTTTATTATTACTTTCAAATAGTGAAAAGAAATTAACACGTTTTTTATTTTTTAAAATACTTCTTATGCTAATCTTTCTATCACTAACTTTAATTTCTTTTTCTGTGACTTTAGTCTTTAATGGTTTATCTTCTTCTTTTCTTTCTAAGAATTTTTTAAATGCTTCTACTAAATTATCAAGTGTGACATCTGAATTTAAAGTTTCTTTTTGATCAATAAATTCTTTAACACTTTCAGGTGCCTTAGTATATATTTCCCCTCTTAACTTTTCTTTATTCCTTAAAATATTAGTTATATCTTTATAAGATTGGTATTCTAATAATCTATTAACTAAATTCTCTCTAGGATCATCTTCCTCTTCCTCACTTTCTTCCTCTTTAACAGGTAAAAGCATTTTAGATTTAATATATAAAAGTTCCGAAGCAAGAACTAAATAATTACTAGTAACCTCCAAATTCATTTCATTCATCTTATCTAAATATTTCATATATTGATCAGTTATTTTTTCTATCTCAATATCTAAAATATTCATTTTATTTTTTTTAATAAGATGAAGAAGTAAATCAAGTGGTCCATCAAATTCTCTAACTTTAAATTCTAATTCTAAGTCCATAAAATCACATCTTTCACTAGTTATTATAACAATTATAATAAAAAAAAGAAACCCTAAGGTTTCTAGTATTACTATATATAATAATATTATTTTTTAGTTTTAACTATTAATGCAAATATAAAAGAAAACACTATAGTTGCACTAATACCAGCAGATACATAAATAAGTAATCCTTTAAATATACCAATAATTCCCAAGTTGTTATATTTAATAGCGCCTTGATATAATAAATTACCAAAACTAATTATAGGTAAATTAGCACCAGCCCCACATATATTAACTAAAGGTTCATAAACACCAATAAAGGATAAAAATGCTCCAAAAAATACAAATAAACTAGTAATATGTCCAGGAGTTAATTTAGTATTATCTAAAATAAGTTCTGCTATTAAACAAAATAGTCCGCATATTAAAAATGAATATAATAATTTCATTAAACACTCTCCAGTTCTATAACATGACTAATACCTAAAATATCATCTTTTTGTAATACGCTTTGTGGACTAAAAAGTGCTCCTGTTGCAACAACTAATACTCTTTTTAATTTATGATTTATTAAATCATTAAATATTTTACCATATAATACAAAAGATGAACTAGTAGGACCAGATGCACCAGCATTACACATAGGAAAATCACCATATAATATAACACCACAATCTTTATGTTTACTTGCTATATTAATATTATAATCTTTTTTTAGCATATCAATAAGTACAGGACTTCCATATTTACCTAAATCTCCAGTTAATATTAAATCATAATCATTAACACTTTTCTTCATATTAGTTAAATGTTCATAAATACTTAAACTAGCAGAAGGAGCCATACAAGCACCTAAATTAAGAGGATCATTATAACCTTTTGATACACTTTTTCCAATAGTAATAGCAGAAACTTTTATAGAACTTTTAGAAGAAGATACTATACAACTAGCGCCACCAGTAGCAGTAAAAGTTGAAGTAAGAGGTTTAGGCATACCATAATGAGGAGGACTTCTAAATTCTCTTTCTTGTCCTTTATTATTTGAAGAAGTAGTAATCAAGCATCTTAATTTACTATTAAAACTAATTAATAAAGAAGCAAGAATAATACCTAAATTATTAGTACTACAAGCGCTATATAAACCTACTAAAGGTTTATTTAAATAATTAGTAGCAAGCATACTAACATTAATTTGATTAGATAAATCACCAGCTAATACTAAATCTATATCTTCTTTAGAATATTTTCCTTTTTTTAAAGCATAATTAATACTTTCTTTTTGCATTATCTCTTGTCCTTTTTCAAAAGAATTACCCGATGCATAATAATCATCATATAACTTATCAAAATATTTAGCTAAAGAGCATTCTTTCTCTAAAGGTCCACCAACAATACTAGATGAATTAATATAAACATTATCTATTTTACATGTCATAAAACTTCACCTATTAAATTTAAAACGCCAAATAAAAAACCTGATATAGTACCATAAACAATAACACTACCAGCAATTTTAAAAGCATTACTACCCATACCCATAATAAATCCTTCACTCTTATTATCTAAAAAAGAAGCAGCAACAGAATGAGCAAATCCAGTAATAGGAATAATTAGCCCGCATCTAGTTTTCCTAACAAGATTTCCAAAAATTCCTAAAGCTGTTAAAAGTGAAGCTATAAAAATAAATGTGATAATCATATAACAAGTAGCAAGTTCTCTATCAATATTAAAAGAAATAAATAATCTAGTAATAACTTCTCCAAAAAGACCAATTAGTCCACCAACAATAAAACTAACTAATACATATTTAAATTTATTTTCATTAGGTTTATATTTAAAAACTAAGTTCTTAAATTCATTATTAGTCATAATATCACCACTAATATTATTAACTAATAGAAAAATAATATACTAATTATAACTTTTTAATTTCTTAAGTATTTTATTTTCTAATCTAGATACTTTAACTTGATTAATATTCATTAATTTAGCACAATCACTCTGTGAATATCCATCAAAATATCTATAATTAATTAGTCTTCTTTCATTAAGAGAAAGTAAATCTAAACTATTTCTTAAATTTATTAAATCAAGATCTAAATTTCTATCATTTTCTTTAATATTTCTTTCAAAATTATTTATATCACTATCTATAGAAACAACAAAATTAAAAGAACTATCTAAATCTATCAATTTACTAGTTTTAATCCCTAATTCTTTAGAAATGACTTCATATGTAGGATTATAACCATATTTAGATCTATAAGCATCTGTAAATCTTTTAATTTCTTTATAAATTTTACAATCCAAATAATTTATATTTAATCCATTTTTATTTCTAATATATTTAGTAATATCACCTAATATATAAAAGTAAGCATAACTAGAAAACTTACAATCTTCTTTTTTATATTTCTTATAAGCTTTAATAAGTGCCATTACTCCAGTTTGATATAAATCATCATAATCACCATATTTAGCATATTTATGAATGATACTATATATTAAATTATCATACTTACTAATTAATTCTTCTATTTTAATCCCTCCTAAATATAATTATCACAATATAATTATAAAATATTTAAATAAATAAAAATTAATAATAAGTCGACAAAAAAGAACTATATTTTTCCATTTATAGTCCTCATAATATTATTTATAAAAATATCTAATATACTTAATTTATATATATTATCCTTACAAATTAAATAATCTTTTTTAATAACTTTCTTATCATAAATTAAATCATAATATCCAATATTACTATTTTTCTTTAAAGGAAATTTATATTTATCTATATAATATTTAACTTTATATTTATTATTATCACTTCTTTTATTTAAAACTTTAATATCCTCTTTTAAATAAATATTTAAATAATTTCTATTAGAATGATTTAACTTAATTTTTTTAATAGGTTTATTACTTCTTTTAATGACTTTACTTTTATAATTATTAAAACCATAATCTAAAAGTTTAATAGTATCATTATTTCTACTTGCAATATCTTCTTCATTTAAAACAGTAACTATTAATCTTAAATCATTTCTTTTAGCAGTTATAGTACTAGTATACTTACTATTATCAGTATGCCCTGTTTTTAATCCATCTACTCCATTATATCTTTTTATTAATTTATTAGTATTAACAAGCCAAAACTTATTAGGAGTATTTTCTCTTAAATATCCTTCATACATCGTGGTAAAATGAAATATCTTTTTATGTTTAATTAATTCTTTAGCAATAATAGATAAATCATAAGCAGAAGAATAATGCCCTTCTTGATCAAGACCTGTAACATTTTTAAAAGAAGTATTTTTAAGATTTAATCTTTTAGCAAGTCTATTCATTCTTTTAACCATTTCATCTTCAGAGCCAGCAAACTCTTCAGCAAGAGCAACTGCACTATCATTAGCACTTGCCATAGTAAGTCCTCTAAATAAATCATAAATACTCATAACTTCTCCCTTTGCAAGATATATTTGTGATCCACCCATATTAGCAGCATTTTCAGATACTATAACTTTATCTTTAAAAGAATGTTTACCTTTTTCAATATCTTCTAAAATAATTACTTGAAGTGCCATTTTTGTTAAAGAAGCAACTGATTTCTTTTCATCCATATTATTACTATCAAGAACAACACCACTATCATAATCCATCAAAACATAGTTAACACTTTTATTTATATCTAAAGCATATATATTAATTGGAATAAATAAAATAGAAATAATAAAAATAATATATTTCTTCATAAAACCACCTATTAAAATTTATGAAATAAAAAAAATAATATCACTAAATGATATTATTTTAATCATAATTCTTTTTAAAATATAAATATAAATAATAAAATATTGTGCCAAGGAAATATATTAATATAAATAAATTACTAGTTTGCATAAATGATACAAGTAAATTATCTTTATAAATATTACTAGTTAAATTTAAAGCATAATTATTTGATATTAAATATCCATTAATTCCCATAAATAATATAAATAAAATACCAAGAACTATATAATTAAATATTCTTTTACTATAATTTATTTTATTACTAAATATACTAAATATTAATATAATACATGATAATAATGAACTAACATAATAAACTGCAACATTAGGAAAATAATAATATCTAATTAAATACTTTATATAACTATTAAAAGCAACTTTTACAAACTCACTAAATCCAAATACTACAAATATAAATAAGAAAGATATTATAAAACTAACAAGCATATTAACATAAAACTTTCTCTTTTTAGAATTAAGAATCATAAATATAAGTAATATTAAACCTATGAGTAAAAGTTCAATACCAAGAAATGAAGAAAAGAAATATTTTATAACTAATCCTATTCTATCAAATAAACCTAGTTCCATAATAACCTCCTATACTATATTAAATATATAAATAGTTTGAGCTGAATCATTATCTTTTGTACAAGTAATAAGTGTAAGAGATTTAGTATCATATGAAGGTCTATGTATAGCAACTACGCCAGTCTTAGGTTGTTCTTCAATCTTAACAAGACTATAAGTATATTTAGAACCATTATAAGTAACATACGCTTTATCACCAATCTTTAATTTATAAAGATAAGCAAAAAATGAAATATACGCATCACCTGAATGAGCAACTAATATAAAGTTGCCATTATTAACATCAGGATAATTAGCATCATATGAAACAGTAATGTTTCTGCTTATATTATTATACTTATCATCTTTACTTAAAAAACCTCTTTTTAATCTTATTTTAGGAATTTCTAAAGTACCAATATAATTATATTTATAGCTATCATAAGTAGCATTAATTAAACTATCTCTTGATATATTAGAAACATTTGTAGCATCAGATACATAATTAATTTCTCCTCTACCTAGTGAAGAAGTATCATCACTATCTGTATTTTTATCAGCAGTATCACTATTTGTATTAATTAAACTCAATCTAATATCTTCATAAACTTCTTCTTTCAAAGTCTTAAAATGTCCATAAAATATTATTAAAACCCCAACAAAAACAAGTAAAGAGCCAATTAGTAAAATTTGACTCTTTTTGAACTTAATTTTCATTATTTATTATTCTTTTTAGGATTAACTGTAAAATAAATAACTACAGCACCTATAATAATAATTAGTGCACCAACTACATATAAATATGCAGGAATACTAGAAGCAGTATTTGGTACAGTTGTTGTTGGAGTATTTTTCATTTCAACTTTAGTAATTGTACCATCATTTTTAACAGTAAATGGAACAGATTCAGTATTAAGTTCATATCCATCAGGAGAAGTAATTTCAGTTAATGTATAATTTCCAGGATTTAATCTAAAATAATGTGGGTTACCATCAGTAACAAATCTAGTTACTTCACTATTATTGCTATCACTAACAACTAATGTAGCACCACTAACAGGTTTACCATTAGTAATATCAGTTTTAGTAATTACTGTAAGTGGAATATTAACTGTTATATTTGCAGGAGTTGTTAAATCAGCAACTATAATTGGTCTTTGTTCACTAACACCATTATCACTAACTGCATCATATTGATAAACAATAGAACTAAAGTTACCAACAACATTAATATTTAAATTAAAGTTATCTTTATCTTTAATATTAGCAATTGGAACAACTACTTTAAATGTAGCTCCTTTTCCAAATGTTAATGTCTCATTAGATGTATTATTAACATCAATTATTTTAGCTCCAAATTCATTATTAGCAACAGAAGCTGTATAATTCTTAAATAAATCATCTTTATTAACTTTTACACCAATTTCATTACTTACTAAGTTATCACCGCTAACTGTGAATTGAATATTATTAGCATCTATACTAATTGAATCAGCACCTTTATTAGCATCATTATAAGCTTTAGCAGCATTAGCAAGTTCTAATACTTTCTTAGCATATATACTACCAGCAGTATTTCCACTAGCTATTTCATTAATTCTTTGAACTTGAACTTGAGTTAGATTAGTACTTTGTACACCATCAAGATTATAAGTAGCACCAACTAAATCTAAATAATACCAAATAGCAAATTGAGTAACATACTTCTTTTCTTCTGGAGTACTGAATGAATTCATATATCTAGAATTACTATTTTTTGGATAACTATTTTCAAGTAACCAAGCAAGGCCAGTAGAATAACCATCAGATATCTTAGTAGGATTAGTATAAGAACCATTACCAGAAATACCAACTTGTCCTTCAATACAATACATATCATAATCAGGATTAACTTCACCTGCTTTAAAGTTAAAACCTAAAACAAGTTCTAGATCATCTTCAATATCTTGTTCCATAAAGTCCCAATTAACTTGACTTCCCTTATAATTTAATGTTTCAGGAACACCATTATGAGTCGAAATCGCAGCAAAACTACTACTTAAAGTGTTTGATGCAAAAAACATAGTTATTAAAAAGAACATCATTGTAAAAGCTAAAACTACATTTGCACTTGCAATTTTTTTAGTCATATGACTATTATTTTTCATCTATCTTCACCTTACCTTATAAAAAGAGTATAGCACAAAAAAAAATAAAATAAAATATATTTTTATTTTATTTCAATAATATTATCATCTATTTTAAAATTACTATTATTATAATAAATAGACATTAAAGTATCTCCCTTTTTAACTTCCATACCGCTAAGTTTATTAAGAATAACTCCTACACTGTAATCAATATTATCTTCTTTATTAACCCTACCAGCACCCAAGCTTAAAGAAAGCTTACCAACACCTAAAGCATCTATTTTAGAAATAGTACCAGTTTTCAAAGCTTTATATTCAAATATATTTTTAGAGACATCTAATTTATTAATATCTCCACCTTGATTTTTTACAATTTCTAAAAACTTATTATAAGCTTTTCCTGATTCTAAAGAATTAATTGCAAGTTTCTTAGCATCTTCTAAAGAAATACCTTTAACCATACTAATCATATTTGAAGAAAGTAGAATACATAAATCTTTAAATTTAGAATCAATCTTATTAGAAAGTACAACAATAGCTTCCATAACTTCTAAACTATTACCAACACTCATTCCAAGAGGTTCATTCATATCACTTAAAATATATCTAACCTCTCTATTATATTTAGAACCAATCTTTTTCATTAATTCCCCAAGTTCTTTAGCTTCATCAATTGTAGAAACTAGTGCTCCACTTCCATACTTAACATCAAGAAGTATTTTTGAAGCGCCAAGTGCAATTTTCTTACTCATAATACTAACAGCAATTAAAGGAATTGAAGAAGTTGTACCACTAACATCTCTTAAAGTATAAATAACTTTATCCATAGGAGCAATATCTTTAGTTTGACCAGTAATACAGGCACCGCATTTATTAATTGATTCGAGAATCTCATCTTCACTTAAATCTGTTCTAAAACCAGGAATTGATTCAAGTTTATCAATAGTTCCACCAGTATAACCAAGCCCTCTACCACTCATTTTTATAACAGGAATACCTAAACTTGCAACTATTGGAACAACAACTAAAGTAGTCTTATCACCTATGCCCCCAGTAGAATGTTTATCACACATAGTACCAAATTTTTCTTCATAATTAAGAGTATCTCCACTATTAATAAATAAATCAGTTAAATTAATAACCTCATCAAAACTCATCCCATTAATACAAATAGCCATTAATAAACTACTCATTTGATAATCTTTAACATTTCCTTTTAAGTATCCATTAAAAAAATAATCAAGTTCTTCTTTTGTAAGTTCTAATCCAATACGTTTTTTATTAATAATATCTTTTATCATTATATCCCTCTATTCTATTAGAATAATAACATAAAAAAAGAACTATTAAAAGTTCTAAGATAATTTTTTAACAATTAAAATTGCACTTCTTTTAGGATCATTAATTATGTAATTATAAGTATCTTGATATTTTCTAAGTTCCTTAATAAATAATATTTCTTCTTTAGATAAATGCATCCCATATTCCAAATCATTATCTGCAACAACATAATTATCATTACCAATTAAATAGTCTAAAGAAACATTAAAAATATCAGTTAAAGATTGTAAATTATCAAGTGTAGGAAATCTTTTACCACTTTCATAATAACTAATTGTGCTTTTAGAAACTCCTAATCTATTGCCTAATGCCTCTACAGTATATCCATTAATTATTCTTAATTCTTTTAATCTTTTATTAAATAACATAATTCCACCTCTAGTTTACAAAAATTATAAAAATAAATAATAAAACAGATAACAAAGTTAACTAATTGTTAAATAAAAAGAAGGTGATTATCAATCATCTTCTTCTTCATTATTCTTCTTACTAGATAGAAATGTAACTTTTTCCGCAACAACCTCTAAAATAGTTTTACTAGTTTCTTCCTCCTTTCTTGATTGTATTCTTCCTTTTATTCCTACAATATCTCCTTTCTTACAATATGAAGAAGTATTAGATGCAATAGCATCCCATAAAATACAATCAATAAAATCAGTTTCATAAATACCTTCGTGATTTTTAAAACTTCTAGGAACTGCTAATGAACAAGTAGCAACTTTTTTACCTTTTTCGCTATCATTAACCTGAATATCACGGCAAAGTCTACCTACTATTACGACCTGATTTAACATTTTTTCCTCCTTTCACGCATTATATTAATTAACTAATTAAAATACTGCAAAGTAACAAATTAATAAATTTAGAAAATAAATAACAATAGTTTAATAAAATTAATCTATTCTTTTTATTAAATTAAAATACAAAAAAAGTATCAATTTTTAAAATTGATACTTTATAAATTTCTCTTAATTAATTGATTTAACTCTACAGCATATTCCATAGGAAGTTCTTTTCTGAATTCATCAAGGAATCCAAGTACTATTAACTCTGTAGCTTTTTCCTCTGTAATACCACGTGATTCTAAATAAAACAAATTTTCATCACTTATCTTAGAAACTGTAGCCTCATGTTCTATTGAACTTGTAACATTATAACAAGAGTTTACTGGTATAGTATCACTCTTCGAAATATCATCTAGTATTAATGTATCACATTTAACCATAGATTCACTGTTATTACTATTTTTATCTATATAAACTTTACCACGATATGTAGCATTACCTGATCCTCTACTGATACTCTTAGAAATAATTTTACTGTGAGTATTATTACCTAAGTGAATCATTCTAGCACCACTATCTTGTTCTTGTCCCTTAGAAGCTACACTAATAGTAATACAAGTTCCATTACTATTATCTCCCTTAAGTACGCAACAAGGATATTTCATAGTTACTTTAGAGCCAATATTTCCATCAATCCATTCCATAGAACCATTTTCTTCTACAAAAGCTCTCTTAGTAACCAAATTATAAACATTAGGAGCCCAGTTTTGAATAGTTGAATAACGACACTTACTATTTTCTCCAACATATATTTCAACTACTGCAGCATGAAGTGATGAATCACTATAAGTAGGTGCAGTACATCCTTCAATATAATGTAATGAAGAATCATGATCAACTATTATTAAAGTTCTTTCAAATTGTCCCATATTACGACTATTAATTCTAAAATAACTTTCAAGAGGCCTATCTAAATGAGTATTAGGTGGAATATAAATAAAACTACCACCACTAAATACTGCTCCATTAAGAGCTGCAAACTTATTTTCATTATTAGATACTATTGTACCAAAATACTTTTTAACAAGATCAGGATACTCTTTCATAGCATTTTCTATTGAAGTAAATATAACATGTTTATCTTCAATTTCTTTAAGCATATTATGATAAATAACTTCACTCTCATATTGAACACCAATACCACCCATATGAGCTTCACTTTCAAGAACTCCTACACTATCAAGTTCATTAACAATAGGCTTCAAAACATTATTCCAATCATTTGCAATATTATTATCAACTAAACTATTTTTATAATATATTATTTTATCAAAATCAATATCTACTTTAGGTCCAAATGAAGGCATATCAAGCTTTTGAAATTTAAAAAAACTATCTAATCTATAATTTTTAAAGAAATCATTGTCTTTTTTAGCCTCAGAAATCTTAAGAATGTTTTTTTTATTTAATCCAACAACTTCCATATTATACTTCATCCAATCTATTAAGCATTTTACAAACAGCATTATAAGGAAGAAGAGCACATTTAATTCTATTAGGTTGTTTACCTATTTCATTATAAACATAAAGTTCACCAATTAAATCTTTATCATATTCCTCTTCATCAATCATATTCTTATAATTTTGTAAAATCTTTCTAGCATCATTAACACTCTTACCAATTAAACTTCTAATAATAATTGATGTTGCACTTGTGCTTATAGCACAGGCTTCACCATCAAATCGAATATCTTCAATAACATCATTTACAACTTTTAATTGCATATCTATATTATCAATACAAGATTCATTATTAGTATTTTCTTTTAGATAAGAACTATCACTTACTAAACCTCTGTTCATAGGATTTTGATAATTATCTAATATTATTTCTCTTTGTATATCTTTATCTTCTAGTGCATTCATAATATATCCTTTCTATAAAACTATTTTAAATATATCTTTGCTATTTCGTAAAGCATCAATTAATTTATCACAATCTTCAAGTGTATTATACATATGAAGACTAACTCTACAAGTATTTTTAATATTCATATCATCTTTAAGCATCTTACTACAATGATTACCTGCTCTAACTGCAATATTATAATGATTTAAATAAATAGCTGTATCTTGACCAAATACTTTATCTAAATTAAATACAAGTATTCCAGAATTTAAACTATCATTATATAAAATAACATTATCTATTTTAGATAAATTATCTATTAAATATTTTTTAAGCTCTAACTCATGATTATGAATATTATTAACTCCAACTTTCATTAAATAAGAACAAGCTTCCCCTAGTCCAATAACTTCAGCTATTGGTGGTGTACCAGCTTCTAATCTAGTAGGAATATCTTTAAGTTCAAATGAACCATCCTCTTCAAAAAATTGATTCATACCTCCACCATACATAAGTGGCTTCATTTCTCTTAATAATTCTTCTTTTCCATAAAGTACTCCAACTCCCGTTGGACCAAGCATCTTATGTCCAGAAAAAGCTAAAAAAGAAGGATTAATTTTTTGAACATCAACTTCTATATGTGAAACAGCTTGACTAGCATCAACAACTAAGTAAATATTTTTCTCTTCACATATTTTAGATAAAGTCTCAATATCTCTAACATCGCCAATAACATTAGTAATATAGCTTAAAGCAATAACTTTAGTTTTATTAGTTATAGAATTTAATATAGAGTCTATTGTTAATTCATATTTTTTATCTAAAGGAGCAAAAACACATTTAATACCCATTTCATTTTGCATAACTAAATAAGGTAGAACAAGTGAAGCATGTTCTCCTTTATTAAGGATAACTTCATCACCTTCTTCTAATATATTTTTAAAGAACCCAAAAGCAATTCTATTTAAAGAATCAGTACTACCAGAAGTAAATACTACTTCATTAGAACTTTTAGCATTAATAAAATTTTTAACTATCTCTCTAGCACCATCATATTCACTATTAGTTCTAATTGCAAAATTATATTCACCCCTATGTATATTAGAAGAATAATTAGAATAATAATCATTCATCTTATCAATAACACACTTAGGTTTTAATGTAGTAGCACTATTATCAAAGTAAATAACTCCATCATTTAAAGCTGGAAAATCTTCTCTATTCAAATAAATCACCTCCTAAAAAGTCAATATTTTTTAAGTATTCATGACTTTCATCTTCAATTTCTAAAGGAACAAGAAAACTCTTTATTAATAATTTATAAGCATTAATTCTAGATATTCCTCTACTTTCTAAATAAAAAATTAAACTATCTTTAAATTTACCAATATATGCAGAATGACTAGAAAGAGAGTCAATCTGTTCTATAAATAATTTGGGTAAAATAGTACTCTTTCCATTTTTTATATTGATAATTTGATTATCTTGATTACAAATACTCTTTATACTTTCCTTTGGAATATAACCATTAATATTAAAATTAAGTCTATTATTTATAGCATTAACTCCATGATTAAAAATATTACTAATAGTATTTTTATTGTTATGATAAACATTAACTTCTATATTATTATCGTCATAATTTATAGTAGATAAATGAAGTTCTACCTCTGCTTTTTCTCCATCTAGGTATACATTAATATTTAAACTAGTATTTAAAAGCATAGAATAGATAATTAATTTACTATTATTAGTAATTCTTATATCACTAGAACTACTAACATAAATAGTCTTAGAACTATCAACAATAATTTCCTTATTCTTACTTAATATATTATTCATGTTTTTATTCCTCAACCATTTCTTTTATACCAGTATATCCATTTTTTTCAATAAATAATGCTAATTCATGACTACCTGTTTTAACTATTTTACCATCTTCTAATACATGAACATAATTAGGTTTAATATAAGAAAGTATTTTAGGATAATGAGTAATTATTAAGACTGAAGTTTTTGGATTTTCGTTTAAATAATTATTAATATTTAAACAGCATTCCCTTAAACTATCAACATCAAGACCGCTATCAAGTTCATCAAGAATAATAAATGAAGGCTTAAGCATCTTAAGTTGTAAAACCTCATTCTTCTTCTTTTCACCACCAGAAAATCCACTATTAACTGATCTATGAATCATATCATCTCTTAAATTAAGATCTTTAATATTCTTTTCAATATCTTTTATAAAAGAATAAAGATTAACTTTTTCACCAGTTTTTTCACTAATAGCTTCTTTTAAAAATTCTATACTAGAAACACCATCAATAACAGTAGGATCTTGCATTGCAATAAACATACCAAGTCTAGCTCTTTTATAAGTTTCTAAATCATTTATATTCTTACCATCAAATATAATATCACCAGAAGTAATTTTATAACTATAATGTCCCATAATAACTTTAGATAAAGTACTTTTACCTGCACCATTAGGTCCCATAATAGCATGAACTTCTCCATCACCTATAGTAAGATTTAAATCTTTTAATATTTCTTTTTTATTATCACAAATAACAGCATGTATATTTTTAAGTTCTAACATAACTTACCTCCTCGGTATAAAACACCTTTATTTTAACACAATTTATACAAAATAAAAAGAAAAAAGACTAGATTAACTAGCCTTTTTTTACAAGTTGTTTTTCATCATAACTATTAAGAACCTCATCAATTGAAGATATCACAGCATTTATTTTATTTCTACCATTTAAAGCTTCTTCTTTAAGTTTCTTATTTTCTTCTAAATATTTATTATTTTCATCTTCCAATTTACTAATATTTTCTTTTAATGCTCTATTTTCATCCATATATTTACGATTATCATTTATTAAAGCATTAACTTTCTTAGTTTTATTTTCAATTTCAATATTTAATTTTTCCACTTTAATATTTAAAGCTTCAATATCACTATTTAATTTATTAATAGTAGCTGTACTTTCTTTACCCTTATTAATTAATTTAGTAATTAATTCAGATAGTTTATCTAAATCATCATTTTCACCTAAATCGAAAGTACTTTGAGTCTTTTCATTATTTACTTCTTCTGATTCTTCTTTAGTTTCTTTCTTAACTTCTTCTAAATCATTATTATCAACTTCATTAGAACTATCTTTAACTTCTTCAGTATTACTTAATCCAAAGAATTTATCAAAAGTCTTATTAACTTCTTCTCTATTATTTATAGAACTATCTTCTTCTTTAACTATTTCTTTTGCTTCTTCTTTTGATTCTTCTAATTTCTTAGGAGCAAACTTTCTAAAGAAACTTTGAGTAGGTTGTTTAACCTTTTCACTAACTTCTTCATGTTCTTCTTTCTTAGTCTCTTCTTTTTCTTCCTCTTTAATTTCTTCTTTTTCTGTAGAAGGTGTAGCTATTGGAGGATCAATATGAGTAATAGAATTAGAAGCTTCTTTTATAGTAGGAAAAACAATAGTTTCACTCTTAGTAACATCAGTAACAATATTACTATGACTATAAAGATTAACTCCATCAAATGCAGCAAATGAAGTCTTATCAGCAACTAAAGTAACATTATAATTATCTCCATCTTTAACTATATTATAAATAGAAGCTTCATTATAAGCATCATCAAATATATATTTAACAGAAGCATCTTTATTATTCTTTGTAATAAATTCATTCATTTGCTCCTTAATATTTCTAGAGTCTTCAGCAATTTCTTGTACTTTAAGAGCATCCTTCATTAAATTTTGATTATTCTTAACACTAATCATATTAGAACTACTCTTAACACATACAAATAAAGAATCAAAATTTTCAATTTTAGAAAAAATAGATTCAGTAAGCATATTACCATTACTATCCATTAATGATAAATTAGCTATTTCTCCATTTCTTAAAGTTCTATGAAGAGCAACTAAAACATTATCAGAAACAACATAGAATTCTCCATCATTAATCTCTTTTTCTACATATAAATCTTTAAGTATTTTATCTCCATCAGCTTTAATTATTTTTAATTCTACTGAAGCATACTTATCTTGCTCTACTCTAGCCTTTATTATTTTTAAATTACTAGTCATACTAGCCCACCTCTTATTCTATATAAAATATTAACATAGATTTATATTTTAGTAAACATATTTTAAAAAAAATATTATCATGTTAAAATATAATTGGTGATAATATGAATTATAAAAATAAATTAACTATTTCAATAGGTTTATTATATCTATTTGTAATACTTTCTTTTGGATTAATAATTATCAATGAAAAAAAAGATATAATACTAAAACCTAAAATAGAAAAAAAATTTAATGAATATTTAGAATCAAATTATAAAGAAGAATTTATTAAAAGTAGTATAAGAAAAGATAATAATAAATATTATATAAAAGTAATGAATAAAAAAAATATTCATCTATATTTTATAGTATATTTAAAAGATAAAAAAATAAAAGATACTTATAAAAAAGATTATTTAGAAGGCAAAACTTTAAATACTTATATAGAAAAACTAAAGAATAAAAATATAAAATCAAATAAATATGATTCATATAAAATAAAATATAATGTAAAACTAAATGAATGTACAAAATATGTTAAAGACAAATTAATTAGTGGTTATTATGATTTACCTATTTATACTATTAAAGTAGAAGATAATTATAATAATATAAATACTAAACTAAAAGATATTTATTTATATACAAGCAGTCTAAATTTAAAGCCAAAAGATTATGACATAACACTAAATAATAAAGAAAACATTAATAAAAGTATTAATATTAAAATAAATAATGATATATTAAAAAGTAGTACTGATATAGAATCATTAATATTAAATAATGATCAAAGTACTTTAAATAAACTAAACATTAAAATTGAATATTTAAATTAAGGAGATAATTATGAACGATTGTGTATTTTGTAAAATAATAGATGGTTCTATTCCATCAAAAACTATTTATGAAGACGAAAAAATAAAAGTATTTATGGATATTAACCCAGTAGCAAATGGTCATCTACTACTAATTCCTAAAAAGCACATAAAAGATATAACAGAATTAGATGATGAAAATTTAATTTATTTTAAAAATATAATTAATAATAAAATAACTCCCATGCTAAAAGAAAAACTTAACATAGAAGGTTTAACCATAATTCAAAATAATGGATATGGTCAAGAAGTAAAGCATTATCATATTCACTTACTTCCAAGATATCAAAATGATAATATGGAAACAAGAATTGAGAAAGAAAATATTAAAAACGTTGATTTAATATACGAAGAGTTATCTAAATAGATAACTCTTTTTTAGTACATAAAATTATTTTTATTAGAAGCTCCCATAGTAATAATAGCAAGTAAAATATATAAAACTACTACTATTACAAAGCCTCCTCTACCATGGTTTTCTTGGCAAGCCATATTCTAACCTCCTTATATTAAATATATGCTCCTAGTATAATTACTAATAAAATAAATAGAACTAAAACAATTGCAGAACTTGATATGTTGTTACCCATATTTAACTCCTCCTTTTTTGGTATTCACATTATTTTATGGTAATAGCATAAAATGTGTGCTACCTTTTAATAAAATTTCTTAATTTATTTACAAATATATAATAAATTTGATATTATATTTAATGAATGGAGGATTTAAAATGAAAAAAAGTAATAAGAAGTTTTACATAATAATTTGCATCCTTACAGTATGTTTAATAATAAGTGTTATTTTAAATTTTACTCACAATGCTAAATTAAAAAATGGTGAAGAAACTGCAGTTAAAGTAGGAAAAGAAAAAATTACAGCAAATGACTTATATAAAGATCTAAAAGAGGCATATGCTTTAAACATCTTAATAGATAAAATTGATCATATGTTATTAGATACTAAATATAAAACTGATGATAAAGAAACATCATATGTTGAAAATCAAATAACAAGTTTAAAAAGCAACTATAAAACTGATGATGAATTTTTAAGTGCTATTAAAAGTTATTATGGCATTTCAAGTGAAGCTGAATTTAAAGAAATGTTAAGACTTGAATACAAAAGAAACTTAGCAGTAAAAGATTATGTTAAAGATGAAGTAGTAACTGATACAGAAATTAATAATTATTATAATAGTAAAATTATTGGTGATGTAAAAGCCAGTCATATTTTAATAAAATCAAAAGCTAAAAATAGTGATTCAGAAGAAGTAAAATCAGAAAAAGAAAATAAAGCTAAAGAAAAAGCTGAAGAAATTATTAAAAAATTAAATAATGGTGAAGATTTTTCTAAACTAGCTAAAAAATATTCGGATGATGAAGGAACAAAAGACAACGGTGGAGATCTAGGATATTTTAATACTGATGATAACTATGAAGAAGCATTTGTCTTAGCTGCAGCAGCTCTAGAAAATGGTAAATATACTGAAGAACCAATTAAGACAGAATATGGATATGAAATAATTCTAAAAAAAGCAGAAAAAAATAAACCCAAATTAAAATCAGTAAAAGATAAAATTAAAACTACTTTAGCAGAAGATAAATTATCTAACAATAATACTTTATATTACGAATCTTTAGAAGGATATCGAACAAAAAATAAAGTAGAATTTAAAGATAGTAATATTAATAGTCAATACAAAGCTTATTTAAAAAGATTAACTAAAAACTCAAGTAGTAATAATTAAAAAGAAGGCACAAGCCTTCTTTTTTTAAAATCCTTTTCTATATAAATACTCTCTAACTTTCATATCAAGTTCAAAGCCACTATATTTTGAAGAGTATTTTTTAATAGCCTTCTCTTTTTCCTTTTCTCTAATTAAATTATCATCATTAAAACTAAAATCATTTAAAATACTGTTAATTATATTAGAAGAATAACCATCCTTAATAAGATTATTTTTAATTTTTAATTTAAGTAAACTATTACTAGAACTTCTATTAGATTTAGAATATTTATTAATAATTTTATTTATCTTATCTTTCTCTATATTACTATCAAAAGACTCTAAAGCTTTATTTATATAATCATCTTTTACTTTCTTTTTCTTTAAATCGCTATAAATTCTTTTAGGACCATGATAAGTAGTAATAATACTTTCATTTACATAACTAATAGCAAAAAATAAATCATTTATATAACCCTCATTTATTAACTTGTTAATTACATTAGAAATAATATCTTTTGAAAAATCTTTATTAATAAGTTTAAGTTCTACTTCATAACTACTTCTAAGTCTAGCATTAATAATTTTTAAGGCAGAATAATAGCATTCATAAAACTTATTTTCCTCCATAATATTATTAAAATTTCCATCATTTATTTCTTTAGTTATTAATAAGTTATTATGAAGAATAACATCTTCGTATAAAGATATTATAGAATTATCTTCTAAAACTATATTATATATATTACATCTTTTTTTACTATATTTAACTATCTTCATAAATCCTCCTATATATATTATAAGATTAAATTATAAAAAAGTAAGCATATGCTTACTTTTTAATAGTTAGTAGACCATTTTCAACTTCTTCTAAAGCCCTACCAATATTCTTTTTACTAATATATTCTTCTTCTTTCATTTGCTCATTCTTATTCTTAGACATTTCTTTAGATCTACGAGCAGCTATATGAATAAGTTTATACTTTGAATCCACTATATTTAGAAGTTTATCAATTGATGGATATATCACACTATCAACACCTTTCCTATATCATTTTCATCTTACATTATAAGATTATTATATTTAAAAAATAACTTCAATATACTATACACTCTATTTACAAAAAAAATGACCGAAGTCATTTTAATTAAAATCTTCACATGAATTGCAATTAATATTAGAAACAGTATTCTCTTCACAGCAAGAATAACAAGGTCTATAAAAATGTCTAATTATATGATGATTAATAATACGTGTTCTAATAGGACATACATGCATTTCATCATGATAAATAGTTCTATGAACAACTCTTTCTTGAGGTCTTTCACAAGGACTAGTATAAGCACCATTCATATTCATAGACATATTATCATCTTGCATCATATTAATATCTATATCATTATAATTTATACCATTATCTCCATTATAATCGTTATTAAAATCAAAAGATGTATTATTTATATTATCTCTTTCAAACATATTTATCCTCCAATCATTTTATAATATGATTAAAAAAAAAGAGAAACTATTATAAACGCCTAGAAAGGCATCTTAAAGTTTCCATTTGAAAAAGCTTTCATCATTTTTTTCATTTCTTCAAATTGTTTTAATAATCTATTTACATCTTCTACTGATGTAGCAGAACCTTTTGCTATACGAATTTTTCTACTAGCTTTTATAATACTAGGGTCTTTTCTTTCTTTAGGTGTCATTGAAAGTACAATAGCTTCAACGTGAGCCATTTGTTTAGGATCAACTTTAACTTTATTTAGACCCATTTTATTAGCTCCAGGAACTAATTTTAAAAGTCCTTCTAAAGGTCCCATTTTCTTTAATGTTTTCATAGTACTTAAAAAGTCCTCTAAATCATACTTACCATTTTTCATTTTTTCAGCACTTTTCATAGCTTCTTTTTCATCTATAGCATCTTCAGCTTTTTGAACAAGTGAAACAACATCACCCATTCCAAGAATTCTATCAGCCAT
>OMQW01000007.1 GCA_900313345.1 uncultured Eubacteriales bacterium | reverse complement strand
TTTTCTTTATAACCATATTTTTTAGACATTTGATAAGAAATAATTGATTTAATGTTATTTTCAATTATTAACAAATTTTTAAATAGAACATTTCTTAATTTTCTATCAAATAGAAATACACTATACAATTCTTCAAATGTTGTTCCTTGTAAATATCTTCTATCATTATCTGAAACCATAAATAAATGTCTATAACCATTTAAAAAGAAATAGTTTTCTCTTAATAGTATTTCTTTAGCGAAAGTTTCATTATTTATAATTAGTCCTTTATACTTTAATATTTCTATTTGTTCATCTAAGCTTTTAAATCTTTTCTCAATCATCTAATCACTCACTTATCTTTATAAATTATATCATAAATTTAATATAATTATTAATTTTATGTTATAATTTTTTTATTTAGGAGTGATAATTATGCCTCAAACATTTACACATGCTGTGTTTTCTAAAGATGTTTATAATAGACTTGACAGTAAACTAAAGTGTTTTAATGATAATAATATTAATCATTTACTTACATTTTCTCAAAATACTGACCCTTTTATGTTTTATAAAATAGAATGTTTAAGAAGTGATAATAAAACTCGTAAGTTTCAAAAAGAGTTTCATAATACTAATACTAAGAATTTTTTCGATACTTTAGTCCTTAATATTAAAGAAAGAAAGCTTTATAATGATAATGATGTACTTGCTTTTCTTTATGGGTATATTTGTCATTATGCTCTTGATTCTATAGTACATCCTTTTGTCATTTATAAAAGTGGAGTTTTTGATAAAAATAATAAAGAATTATATAAATATAATTCTTTACATAGTTTAATGGAAACATATATTGATAATTATATGATTAATAAAAAATATAATATGAATCCTTTTAAATTTAATGTTAGTAAGTACTCCTTTAATGATTTTAATTTTAGTAATAATTTAGTTAATTTAGTTAATGATACTTTTAAAGATGTTTTTAAGTATGATGATATGTATTTTAAATATATTAGAAGTTTAAAAGATATGAAAAGATTTTTAAGAAGATATAGGAATGATAGATTCGGTATTAAGAGATTGCTTTATAGTTTTATAGATTTATTTACAAAACCTAATAACTTTAAGTTTAAATCTATATCTTATTTTTATTATCCTAAAAATATTGATTATTTAAATAATAATCATAATAATTGGACTAATCCTTGTGATAATAATATTATTAGCAATAAGAGTTTTGATGAATTATATGAAGATGCTTTAATACTTGCTTGTAATTTAATTACATCTGTTAATAATTATTTTAATAATAAAGAAGAACTTAATAATATATTTAGTAATAACAGTTATATTACTGGACTTGATTGTTCATTGGAATATAAATTTAAATATTTTGAAAAATAAATAAGAGAATTAATTATTTAATTCTCTTATTTTTTTTATTGCTTCATCTGCATCTTTATTTATTGTTAAGGTATTATTAAGAAATGAAATATAGGTACTTAATTCTTCTGTAAATCTTTTCATTTTTAATGTTTTATCATTTCCAGAACTTTCTAGATTATTTAATATATTAATTAAATTATTATTACTATTATTTAGAAGTGTTATGATGCTTTCAAAATCTTCATATGTTATATTATCAATCATTTGTATCTCCTATATTATTAATAAGCTCTACTGCGTCATTCTTATATTCTTCTAAATTTGCAATTTGATTTAAGTTATCTATATTTTTAAAATCATTTTTTAATTTTTCTAAGCATGAAAATATTATATTTATTTCCTTTTGATATTCTGTTAAGTTATTCATTTTATCACCTACATTAATACTACTTTTGAAGCATTCTTTAAATCTGTATCTTTTACTAATAATTGTACATCATATATTTTACCAGTATCTTTACTATAGAGATTTGTATCTTCTTTAACATCATAATCTATCATTTCTTTTAAATTTTTAGTTATTATTTGTTTAATAGTTCCTACTCTCTTATTAATAGGGATAAATATATCATATTTTTTTTCTACTAATGGTAAGTAGAGTTGTATAAGTATTTTATTACTATCCATTATATATATCTCCTTCTAATAATTTAATAATTACTGGTTTTCCTTTAACAACTTGAATTGCATATTGTTCTTGTATTTCTTCTCTTAATTCTCTTGGGCTATTAGTTAGTTTTAATGTAAATTGATCTAATACACCATTACCTAGCCATAAGCCTTCACCTAGATTTAAGTTGTCTTTTAACCACATCTCAAATGATAAATTCTTTATTCTATCTATGTTATCTATTATTACTACATTAATATCTTTTAATGCTGTTATATTTTTTAACATATCTTGGAATGATTGTTTAGTTTCAATATCTAATTTAGGTAAAAGATTTGATAGTCCTACTAATATTATTGTAGTACTATCTAGATTTTGTACGCCAGTTTCTCTAAAGTTATTAATTTCATTTATTATTTCTCTTGAAATTGTTTTAATTGTTTCATTAAAATTAGTATTTACTATTAGAGATGAGTTTTCTTTTATTAGTTCCATTGTATCTATAACTATAGTTTTATGATTGTCTATATAATTATATGTTTTTACTAAATTGTTTATAAAGTATGGATAATCTTCTATATTATTACCTGTTATTATATAGAATTTTTCTTTAGATGCATTATATGTTGCTATCTTTAGACTTTCTTTTTCTATACCTAATGGTATAGTATCTATTCTATTTAAGGCATTGCTTACAGTTTCTTGTGTTATATTAACTGGAAGTGTTGGAACTTTTTTAGCTCTTTCATTAAATATTTTTGATAATTTAGTTGATACTACTTTTATATATTCACTTAATTTATTTTCATTATATGGATAGGCTGTTTGAAATTCATATACACTATCAAGTCCAATTAGACCTCTACCATATGCATTAGATGGATATTTCTTATGAGTATTACCTAATATTGTTTGATAATCATTTTCATCATTAAATTGTGTTGTAATATTCTGACCAAAGTTTTGTTTAATACGATATCTTAGAGAGTTTACACTATTACATGTAACTATAAAGATAATTCCATATTTTATACCTTCTCGTGTTAGTTGAGCGAAGTCATCTGATAAAGAATCAAATGTTTCACTAAATGCATCATAATTATTTATTACTGTTACTATTAGTGGTAATTGTTTTCCACTATGTTTTAAATAGAAATTATAATCTCCATTATAATCAATAAATAATTTTTTTCTTGTTTCTAACTCTTTATCTAATAATTTAAATAAGTTATTTACTTTTTCTTCTTCATTTTGGAAGATGATATCTCCAACTTGAGGAGCATCTTTAAAACTTCTTAGTGTTTCTGAACCAAAATCCATTAAATAGAAATTTACTTCTTTTGGTGTATGATCAGTTATAGTACTATATATTAATGATTGTAAGAATAAATCTTTACCACTACCACTTCTACCAAATATTGCGGCATTACCTTTTTCACTTAATGGAAGTGTTAATAATGCTTGTCTTTGATTATTTGGATCATCTAATTCACCAATTATAGGGTTTATATTATTTAATTCTATATTATAGTTATATTTATTTTTTAATTCTTCAGTGTAAATAAAGTCTGGTATTTTTTCTAACCATAATTGTTTAGCATATTTATTTTCTTTTCTTGCTTCTTCATTTATGTATTTAATTAGACTAGTTATCTCTTCACCTTCTGCAACTAGTTTAACTTGTCTATTAGTACTATCAAAGCTTTTTATTACATTACCTATATTATCTACAAAATCTATTCTTTCATCTATTTTCTTTTGCTTTTTATCTTGTGGATAATATTTTGCTCCAGTCCATGCAGATTGACCTAGAGCGAATAGCTCATTATATCCTACTTGTAAATAGAATCTACCTGTTTCTTTTATTGCTGCTGCAACAGGAGATTTAATCATATCCATGGAATCTGATCTATCTTGAACTTTTAAACAAATTCTAAATTTAGAGTTTGACCATATTTGATCATTAACAACACCTGCCGGTTTTTGTGTTGCAAGTATTAAGTGTACTCCTAAACTACGACCTATACGTGCAGTTGAAATTAATTCATCCATAAATTCTGGTTTTTGATCTTTTAATTCTGCAAACTCATCTGAAATTATTATAAGATGTGGAATTGGTTCTTTTACTAATCCTTCTTTATATAAAGTTTGATATTTATAAATATCGATTGTACTTTCATTTAAATTATCTCTTACTTCATTAAATTTCTTTTGACGACGTCTTAATTCACTTTGTACTGATGCTAAGGCTCTATATATTTCAGATGTATCTAAGTTTGTAATTGTACCTGCAATATGTGGAAGTCTTACACCAGTTTCTTTGTTTTCAAAGGCTCCTGCTAATCCTCCACCTTTATAATCTATTAAAATAAATGAAACTTCATCAGGACTATAATTTAAAGCCATAGAAAGTATATAAGTAATTATTAATTCACTTTTACCAGAACCCGTCATACCTGCTATCAAACCATGAGGTCCATGTGCTTTTTCATGTATATCTAGTTTAAATAATTCATGATTTTTATCTACACCTATTGGTGCTTGTAAAGTTTTAGTTGGATTACTATTTTTCCATCTATTTAAGATATCTAATTGTTCTACTCTACCACAATCATACATTTCTAGGAAACTTATCATATTTGGAAGAGATGAGCTTTCTTTTTCTGTTTCTATAGGTATATTTGATATTACTTTTGCAATACTATACATATCAATATTAGGATTATAATCTGCTATAAATTCTTTTTGTTTTTCTGATACTAATTCATTTTCAAATATACCTGATTTAGCATCATTAATGCTTACAAATGTATGACACTCATTAGGTAAATTAGTTAATCTATTGTTTACTATTACTATACTAAAACCTACATTTATTTTTGAATTACATATATCTTTTATTATTTCTAGTTCTCTTACTGATTTAAAGTCATCTATTATGATGAAGAAGTATGGTGCAAAAGATGTATAATCTTTTTTATCAGTATTTATTATTAAATCATTATTTGTATTTTGTTCTGTTCTTTCTTTTAAAACTTGTTCAAGTTCTAATGATAGAGCTTTAGCTTCATCATAATTTGATGAGAAATATCTTAATGTTCTTGTGTTATTCCAGTTATGGGGCATTGATTTTAAATATTCCCATCTAGAGGCATTCTTTTCGTTTGTAAATAATACTACTTTTAAATCTGTATAAGAATGAAATGCCACTAATTGAAGCATTAATCCATCTATAAAAGAATTCTTTTGTTTACCTTCTCCTATTATTGCTGAAATATTATTTTTACAAAATGATAAGTTAATTGGTACATTTTCTAGTTCTTTTGATTCTTTACCTAGATCTTGAACTAATTCTTTTAAATTATCATCTTCAAGTGAGAATCTATCTTCTGGATATCTTACTTCTCCTGCAAATGATCTATTACCTATACCAAGTCTTAAATCTAGGAAATCTTTTTGATCTATTTCTCTTTCCCATAAATTTCTTTTGCGTTCTAGAACTATTTTTTCTGTTTCATTTAAAGATATATAGTTTTCTTCTAAGACTTTCTTTTCGTTTTCCATTTCTTTTTTTATTTCATATTTTTTATTTTCTATATATTCTTTATATTTTGTTTGTCTTAATACTTCTCTTTCAGCACTTTTCTTTCTTTGGAATTTTCTATTTAATAATGGCCATAAAATCATAGTTAGTAGCATTGCTACACACATAATAATTGTTGGTATAGCACTTGCTAGAGTTTGATTTCCTTCCACTACACCTTGTACTGAGGAATATCCCATCATTAATGAAACCATTCCCATGCTAATCATTGGTCCTATTACATATAGAAGTGGTGTATCATCCATTTTTTCCTTTGCAGGTGGGGCATCTATTTCTATTAGGACTTTTTCTATTCCTGCTTTAAATCTTGGTGAACGAAAAAAATAATCTTCTTCTTTATAAAAGTCGATATCTTCTTCCTTTAAATCACCTTCATCTATTACTGATTGTACTTCAAAATGTCCTTCTTTAAAGATTCTGTCATCTATTCTTACTAAGTTATCAACTTTATTTACAATTAATTTATTACCTAATGGAATTATTTTTAATCCCATAATAAATATAATATCTCCGTGGTATACTTTTTTACTTTGTATAGATTCATAATTTACATATGTACCATAATTTGCATTTAAGTTTTCAATAAACCAATTTCCATCTTGATATGTTAATAATGCTTGTCTATTTGTAACTAATGGGTAATTATAATTAATATTACAATCACTTCCATTACCTATTAGTATTTGTGTATTATCTTTTGTTTCTAAAGTTACATAATCTTCTTTATCAGAAGAAGCATATAAAAGTATAAAGTTATTTTCATTATTTATTTTTAAGAAATATAAATTATGTTCTCTTAATACTATACTATCTACTTCTCTTTTGTTTGATATTATTTTAGTATCAAAACTACTCTTTAAATAGAAATTTCCATCTTTCTGTTCTACTGTAACAAGATTTCTGTTATTACCTAAACCATCCGTATCTGTTATCCAGTAATTACCATTAATGGTAGTTGGTAAAGAAAAATTATAGATTTTAGTTCTTTTAATTAATCTAAGTATCATATATTGTCACCCCTAGTATAAAGTATATTTCTATACCTTCTACCTATTATCCATCTTAATTATATTATTAATAGTTTTTTTTTTCAAGGGGAATGGTCTAAAAATAAAAAGAAAAAACTATTATATTTTTTCTTTCTTTCTTAATAAATCATCATGTGTTAATAATTTTCCTTCAAGGCTCTTATATATAGTATCTGCACCTAAAAAACTAAATAAGCCCACCCATAAACTTTCTGGAAAATTAATAGTTGAAAATGTTTTACAGAATATTAATCCCATTATTATATTTACTATTAAACTATATACTGTTAGATACTTTGAATGTTTAAAATACTTTTTAGTTTTTTGAATAAATGTACATGATACTGCTGATAAGGAGATTGAAGTTAATAATACTTTTTGTAATAAACTAAGTTTTAACATATTATCACTCAATATATTTTATGCAAATAAAAAGATAAAATGAATTTCATTTTATCTTTTATTAACAAGTTCATTATAGAAGTTACAATTTGTTGTTGCCATATATGGCGCTAGCCAGAAATATAATAAGAATAATGTAAATGGTCCTAATAAAATCCAACCTATAAAACTAAGTTGTAATAGGAAATAATCAAATTTATGACCTTTCATTAGTTCTTTACTTTTCTTGATACATTCTATAGCATTTAAATCTTTATTATCTAGTTTAACTAGATATGCCATACTATATGCAATAGTTGCAATAATACCTGGTATTATTAATAATAAAGTCCAACAGAAAACAAATATAGCAACAAAAATTCCTATTAATAATGCATCTAAAATTAAATTATATTTATTAAATAATTCTTGCCAAGTAACTTCTTCATTACGTGATCTTTTTAAGAAATAACTATTTAATCCCATTAACATCATTAATCCCGCAATCATTGAGAATAATCTAACATGATATTCTAAATGATTATTTAGTATTTCAAATTTAAAATAATCTGGTTTTTGTAAAATATCATATGTAACATTATTTCCACCGAAAACTTTTACATCTAATCTTTGAGCTATGCTAAAGATGATAATATATAATACTATTATTATTAATGTATCTGACCAATGTCCTTTTAAACTTTTTTTAGCATCTCCTTTTAATTTTGAAAATCCCATAATGTACTCCTTTCTAATTTAATTATATTACTTTTTATATTTTTAGCAA
>OMQW01000031.1 GCA_900313345.1 uncultured Eubacteriales bacterium | reverse complement strand
ATAACTACTAATATTAGTACTAAATATTTCTTATTCTTCATATAATCTCCTACCTTAAATAAAGTATATCAAAAAAATAAGATAAAATAAATAAAAAACAGATGTAATTAACATCTATTTTTTATATTTTTCTATTATTTCTTCTTTACCAGTCATATCATCTAACTTATTATGTTCATCTAGATATTTTACATTATCATAACTAATAACATTATATTTAAGCATTGTATCAAGTATTTGTAAGTTATACATATTAGAATGCTCTTTATAATCCTTATCGCTATTAATAGTAGTACTAATATTATATACATCACTAGTAGCAGTTCTAATATTAGTTGTAACATTAGATGCAATTAATGTATGATTAAGAATAAAAGAAGCTACCTTACTATCATGAAAATAATCCCATTTATAAAGTGGAATAGAAACAATAATTAATATAACAAAAGTAACTAATATACCACTAATTAAACCAACAATAGCTCCAAGTATACTTGAAATACCCTTAAACAATACTAAAGTATTAATTATCTTATCAGCAATATTAGTAAGAGTTAAAACAATTCTTAAAATTAAACTAAATAATATAAAGCATAAAGCAAAACTAAATATCTGGAATACTAAAATATTTAAACTAGAAAGAACTATTCCGAAAAATCCTAAATTTAAGAATGGTAATGATATATATAAAAATGAAGCTACACTACCCATACAAGTATAAGAAAGTACTAGAACTAGTAAAGTACCAACAAAAGATATAGTTTCTCTAATAAACCCTTTCTTTAATCCAGTAATAACTGAAAGTAAAATAAATAATATAATAATTACGTCAACAATATTTAAATTCATATAAATCCTCCTATTCTCATTATAGCATATTTTAAAAAAATAGTTTATAATATTTTTGGAGGCCAATATGAACGTTGTATTTAAAGTTGATGATGAAACTAAAAATAAATTAATTAAATATTATGAAGATAAAAAGAAAGATAAAGTAATACCATACGTAGTATTTCAAGCAAATGATAATGATACTGTAGTAACATTATATGAATCAGGTAAAGTAATGTTTCAAGGAACAAGCGCAGATGTAGATGCTAGTATGTGGCAAGAAATGATGGGAATAAGTGCTGTTAAAGAAAAAGATGAAAAAGAAATAAAACTTTATCATAATTGTAATAGTATTGGAAGCGATGAAGTAGGAACCGGTGATTACTTCGGTCCAATAGTAGTTACAGCAAGTTATGTTAAGAAAGAAGATGTTGATTTCTTAGATAAATTAGGCGTTGGAGATTCTAAAAAAATAGATGACGAAAAAATAAAAAAAATAGCTCCCGAAATAGCCAAAAGAATATCATATGAAAGTATTATATTAACACCAAAAGAATATAATGAAAGACATAATAATGATGTAAACATGAATAAAGTTAAAGCTATAATGCATAATATGGTTTTATATAAATTAAGACATAGTGATAAGATAGATAAACTAGATTATATAATAGTTGATGAATTTGCTAAAGAAAATAGATATTATGGATACATAGAAAATGAACCAGCTATTCAAAAAGGAATTACTTTTATGACTAAAGCAGAAGATAAAAACTTAGCAGTAGCATGTTCTTCTATTATAAGTCGTTATTTATTTTTAAGAGAATGGAATAAAATGAGTGATGAACTTCATATAACGCTTCCAAAAGGAGCAGGAAAAGAAGTAGATAATATTGGTAAAGAAGTCGTTGAAAAATATGGCAAAGAAAAATTAAATGAGATAGCAAAATTATCATTTAAAAATACAGAAAGAATATTAGGAACATTAATATATTAAAAAGGAGATCATTTAATCTCCTTTTAAAATGTTCTCATATCTCTTCTGGCTTCCTTATAATTAGGATAATTCTCAGAAACTAATTCCCAAAAAGAATTAGAATGATTTGCATATATTAAATGTGAAAGTTCATGACAACAAACATAATCCAAATATTTAGTATTTCGTTTAATAAGTTCTAAATTTAAAGTAATAGCATGACTTTTAGTATTACATACACCCCATCTAGTACTCATCTTTCTTATTTTTAAAGAAGGCTCTGGGATATTTCT
>OMQW01000050.1 GCA_900313345.1 uncultured Eubacteriales bacterium | reverse complement strand
TTTAATTAAATCATCATCTTTTAAAGAATAACTTGTAATAAACTTAGAAAAATCATCTCTAGCTTCTTTATATTCAATTTCAAAAGCTTTATCTAGTGCTTCTCTTTTTAAAATATCTAAAATAGTAAAATCAGTTATTTTAATATCCTTAGGAATATTTAAAGCATAATGATACTTCTTAAGTAAACTTAAACTAAAACTATCAAAAGTGGTAATATAAGCACTTTGTGCATCTTCAGCTTCAGAATTATAGCCAGCCTCATATAAATTCTTAGTAACCCTATCACGCATCTCTTTAGCAGCATCTTTAGTAAATGTTAATAGAAGAAGATTCTTAACATGATAACCATCTTTAACTTTTCTTAAAACTCTTTCAGATAAAACAGCAGTTTTACCAGAACCAGCTCCAGCAGAAACTAAGACATTACTACCTTCTATATCAATCGCTTTTTGTTGTTCATCTGTCCATTTAGTCATCTTCTTCCCCTCCTAAAAAATCTAAACTATCATTTTTTTCATAAAATTTATAAAAGCTTTCCTTCATAAAACAAACATCTTTATAAGTGCATTTAGAACAAGACTTATCTTTTAAATCTATTTTAATAGGTCTAATAGTAAAATTTCTAGACATAATATTATTAAAAGTTTTATTAATAAGATCCTCAGTATATTTATATAAATTAGAAATATCTATATCACTTAAAACCTTAGAAGTACTATAAAAATTACCATCTGATTTAACTCTTAATCCCTTTATCATAGAATCAGCTAAATAATTCTCATCAAACTTATAAAGAACATCTTGATTATCAGTAGAATAACCATCATATTTTAAATTATTTCTAAGTAAATCCTTATAATTTTTCTTTAAATCAGCTTTCTGATCTTTCATTAAAACGCTTTGTAAATACATACCACTAAATATAGGGTTATCAAATAAATTACCCTTAATAATTAAATATAAATAAGTAGCAAGCTGTGAACCTATTCCATACTTCATATTGTTAATAGAAGGATCTAATGTACCAGTTTTATAATCAACAATAGTAAAATAAGTATCATTAATCTCTTTATAATAAAGTATTTTATCAATCTTACCAGTAAATACTAAATTATATAGATTATTTTGAATAACTATATCAATCTTCTTTTCAAACATTCTATTATTAAATAAAGTATATTTATCATTATCTTTAATAATTTCTATCTCATCATGTAATATTCTCTTAAGCTTAGCTAAGAAGAAATTATCCTTATTAGAAAGGATCTTACTTTCTAAATATTTATCAAAATAAAGATAAAAATCAAAATCCTTATCATAAGAATGTTCTAAAATAAAGTGAAATAAATTACCAATTAAAGTAATAAAGTTTTCTTTAAAACTATCCGCTTTTAAAATATAATTAACATAATATTTAAAAGGACATAAGTTATAACTATTCATAGAAGTATAACTTAAACTAATATCTTTATTATATTTGTTAAAAACATCCTCACTTATGCCAGTAAATGATGAATCATAAGTATTAAATACCATTGGATAACATGATAATAAGTTAATTCTATTATCAAACTCATCATATTTATAAAGTCTATCAAGAAGAATAGAATAGTTTCTCTTATTAATTAATTCACTATAAGATAAATTATTGAATAAGTACTCATTCTCTTTAATTTTATATTTATCAATTAAAGTACTAGGATAATATTTATTCTTAAAATCACTTAATTTATAACTAATAAATAAATTAGGTATAGACTTAAGTCTTTTTATCAAAACTTCTTCTTCCCTCTTATTTTTGTAACTAGTAGTATATAAATTAGTTTTAATACTATCACTAATAAACATATCATCTTTATAAGTCTTAGGACTATTATCATAATTAAAACCTAAATAGAAAACATAGTCACTACTACTAAAACTCTTAGAATAAATATCACATATATTAACACTATCTATATATTTAGCATATGAAATAGAAGTATCTTTAATAATATCTTTTAAAATAACTTTATAAGAATTATCCCCTTCTAAATAACTAATAGAATTTATTTTATTAATAAAAGCTTTAACTAAACAGCTATTTTCATCATTAATAGTAGGTAATTTAGAAGTAATAAAATAATTATTAACAAAATTAAAACTATTTAAATTAACACTCCTCTTAAAGTTAATATTGATATTATATAGTTCAAAATATTTTTTAATCAAAAAGTAATAACTATCACTATAGTTAGTAATATAAATATTATTAATAGAAACACCACTTCTAATAAGATCACATATCTTTTCAGCAACAAAAGAAACCTCTTGATCCATAGAATCAAATTTATAAACACTTAAACTATTGCTCTTATTATCTTCTACTATAGTAGCATTTAACTCTTTAAAAACATCATCTAAATACTTTTCAAGAACAGGATAATTGATAATATATATTTTTTTATTCTCTAAATATTTCTTAAAATAATTATTAAAAGAAAGAAGTTTATTATCAATTAATTCTTTCTTTAAATCTCTTAAAAAAATAAGCTTACTATCAATATAACTATTAGAAATATCAACACTATATAAACTCTTTAAATATACTTTAGATATTTCTAAATTATAATTATATTTATTATATAAATAAGCTATCGCTCTATAATCATAAGAAAAGAAGTAATTACTTCTAAAATCATTAATATCCATAAATTTTATATTATGTAACTTATTATCATTATTAAAACTTTTTAATATATCTTTCTTTGTTTCATTAGGACAAATAATTAAAGAATTATTAGAAAAATTCATATTATCACCTTCCTTTTTATTATAACAAAAACACTTTAACACTTAAAGCATAAATTACATTAGGTGATTAAATGTATATAATATATAAAGACTCTAAAATATTTATTGATAAAATAAATAGAAATAAAAATAAAAGTCTAATAATACTACCAGGATGGGGAGATAATAGAGAAACTTTTAAATATATAAAAGACTACTTTAAAGAATATAATTACTATTCATTAGATTATCCAGGTTTTGGTAAATCAGAGTTTAAAAAAGAATTAAATATCTACGATTATGTAAATATAATAAAAAAAATAATAATAAAAGAAAATATAAAAAATATTAATATCATCGCTCATTCTTTTGGTGGAAGAATAGCATCAATACTAATATCAAAAGAAAAAATTAAAGTAGATAAATTAGTATTAATAGATGTTGCAGGTATTAAGAATAAAAATATATTATTGAAACTAAAAATATTAAAATATAAAATATTAAAAAAATTAGTAAAAGATAAAAATAAATTAATAAATAAATATGGATCAAGTGATTATAATAATTTACCTAATTATATGAAAAAAACTTTTACAAATATTGTAAAAGAAGATTTATCTAAATATTATAAAAAAATAAATATAGAAACACTAATACTATGGGGATTAAAAGATAATATAACGAGTATAAAAGAAGGAAATAAAATACATAAATATATAAAAAAATCTTCCCTCATAACTTTTAATGATTTAAATCATTTCAGTTATTTAGAAAGACCTTATTTATTTAATATAATAATATCTAAATATCTAGAAGATAACACAAAGTAAAACAATAGCTGCAAGTATTATTCTATATATCATAAATACTTTAAAGTTATGATTATCAAGATATTTAAGTAGTACTTTAATAGTTAAAACACCTACTACAAATGATGTAATAATACCAACTATAAATATAGATAAATTACTCATAATTAAACTCCAAGTAGAAGCTTTTAAAAGTTTTAATAAACAAGCTCCAAGAACTACTGGAAGAGATAAAAAGAAACTAAATTTAGCAGCATCTTCTCTATTTAATTTTAAGTATCTAGCAGCACTAATAGTTGTTCCACTTCTAGAAAAACCAGGTATTAAAGCCAATACTTGACTAATACCTATAATAATAGCATCTTTATAAGTTAAATCATTAATACTTCTATTAGTCTTACTATCTTTATCAAAAATATATAATAAAATACCCATAAATATTAATCCAAAACTAATTAATATAAAATTATTTCTAAATATATCTTCAAAAAATTCATCAAATAAAACTCCAAAGATAGCAGCAGGAATACTAGCTACAACTATAAGCCATAAAAGATTACCACCCTTTTTATGAACTTCTTTAGGATTTAATCCTCTTTTAATCATAGTTAATAATTCATTAAAGAAGAAAATAATAATAGCAAGAATAGTACCAAAATGAAGAGAAAGATCAAAAACAAGATCCATCTTTCCAGTAATAAATGATCCTATGCCAAATATATTTCTAAAAATAATTAAATGTGCTGAAGAAGATATTGGAAGAAACTCAGCAATACCTTGAACAGCACCTAATATAATAACTTCAAGCATTCTCATATTATTTGTCTCCTAACTTATAACCTATAAGAGTACCTATCATAAACATAATTAAACCAATTACTACTTCAAATACATTAAAATTATATGCAAATAGTCCAATAATAAGACTAGCAATAGATGAAATAATAAAACCTAAAATAGCATAATAAGTAAGTACTTCATGTTTCTTAAGTAAATATTCAATAAGTTTAGCAATTAATACTATACCGATAACAACACCAAGTCCAAAAGGAATAAGAACTAATAAATTATGACTAAGTAAACTAAAGTCAGTTAAATTACTAATAGTATTAACAATTGGTTTATAAAAACCTAAAAGCATTAATACAAAACTACCACTTATACCAGGAATAATCATAGTAGCAGAAGCAATAACTCCTACAAAAAATAATATTAATA
>OMQW01000011.1 GCA_900313345.1 uncultured Eubacteriales bacterium | reverse complement strand
TGAATCACTGGATGGAAATTACTTATGATTGGTGTATTTCTAGACAATTATGGTGGGGTCATAGAATACCTGCTTGGTATAAGGGTGATCAAGTTTATGTTGGAATGGAAGAACCTACTGGTGAAGGATGGGTTCAAGATACTGATGTACTTGATACTTGGTTTTCTAGTGCTTTATGGCCTTTTGCAACGCTTGACTGGCCAGATGATTCTATACTTCTTTCTAAATATTATCCTAATAATGTTTTAGTTACAGGTTATGATATTATACCTTTCTGGGTTAATAGAATGACTTTTCAAGGCGAAAAACTTCTTGGTAAGAGACCTTTTGAACATTGTTTAATTCATGGACTTATTCGTGATAAACAAGGTAGAAAATTCTCTAAGAGTTTAGGTAATGGTATTGACCCATTTGATATGATTGAAAAGTATGGTGCTGATTCTTTAAGATATTATTTAGCTACTGATGTTTCAGCAGGTACTGATATGAGATTTGATGAAGACAAGATTAAAGCTACTTGGAACTTTATTAATAAGATTTGGAATGCTTCTAGATTTGTTTTAATGAATATAGAAGATCTTAAAGAAATTAATTTAGATAATTTAAAGGAGGAAGACAAATGGATTTTAACTAAGTATGAAAATACATTAAAAGATGTTAAGAAATTTATGGATAAGTTCCAATTTAATAATGCTGGATCTTTAATATATGATTTTGCTTGGAATTATTTCTGTGATTATTATATTGAAATAGCTAAATATTCACTTAATGAAGAATCTACTAAGAGTACTTTATGTTATGTTTTAACTGGTATTTTAAAAATGCTTCATCCATTTATGCCTTATGTTACTGAAGAAATATATACTATGCTTCCTGTTAAAGAAACTGATTCTATTATGATTTCTGAATATCCTAGATATTCTAAGAAATTAGTGTTTATTGATGAAGAAAGTGCAGTAGATGATCAAATAGAATTTATTAAAAACTTTAGAAATGTTAAAGCTGAAAATAACATTACTAAGGATATGAAAGTTATGTTTGATACAAGTGACAATAATGAACTTATTGTTAAGATGCTTAAACTTTCAGATAATTTAGTTAATGAGCCTCTTAGTATGAAGGCTTATAAAGTATTCTCTCAAAGAGTTAAAGCTCAAATATTCTTTGAAAAGATTGAAACTGAAGCTGATAAAGCTAATAAAGAAGCTACTATTAAGATGCTTGAGGCTTCAATTAAGAGAAGAGAAAGGCTTTTAGCTAATCCTAACTATGTTAATAAAGCTCCTTCTAATATAGTTGAGATGGATAGAGTTAAACTAGAAGAAGAAAAGAAAAAGTTAGAAGAACTTACAAAATAAGAAGCTATATTTTAGTTTCTTTTTTTGTTATAATTAAATAGAGATGATTGTATGATAGAAAATGATATTTTTAAAAGATCTAAAGTTGATTATAGTAAATTAATTAATTATGGATTTATTAAGATTGAAAATAAATATGTTTATGAGAAGTTATTTTTAAATGATATGTTTAAAGCTGTTATTATTATAGATTTAAATGGTAATATTAGTTCTGATGTTATTGATACTTCTTTTGATAGTAGTTATTTAGGTATTAGGGTTAAAGATTTAAATAGTTATGCTAGTAAAGTAAAGGATAATTATTTAGATATTTTAAATGATATTAAAGATAAATGTTTTATTAATAATTATTTTATTAATGATCAATCTAATCGCGTTTGTAATTATATTTTAAATAAATATAATGTAAGTCCTGTTTTTCCATGGAATATAAGTCCTGGATTTGGTGTTTTTAAAAATGATAAAGGTAAGTGGTTTTCAATAATAATGAATATTGATTTATCTAAAATAGATAATGGTCATGGAGAAGTTGAAATAATTAATTTAAAACTTAATAATAATTTAATTAATGAAAAATTAAATAATATAGGTTTTTATAAAGCATATCATATGAATAAAAAGTACTGGGTAAGTATTATTTTAAATGATACTGTTAGTGATAGTGAATTATTTAGTTTAATTGATATTTCATATGATTTAGTTAATTAGAAAGGGTGATTATATGAAAAAAGTTATTATTGCTTTTATATTAGGATTATTTCTTGCAGCAGGAGTTTCAGTTTATGCTTATAGTTATTTAGCAAAAAACATTAAATATACTAAAGTTGATGGAACTATTAGTAATGTAGAAGATGCGTTAAATGAATTAAGTAATTCTAGTGAAGTATATGAGAAAGGCTCTTTTTCAATTTATGTTCCTGGTACTTCTTATGCTTATGCAAATTTAAATTTTAAAAAGAATTATGTAGAATCGGATAATGCTTATATTTCTATTAATAAAATAAGTGGTTTGGAAGCTCCTCTTTATTTTTACTATGGTATAAGTGGAAAAAAAATAATTGGAAATAGTTTAAAATTTCCTATAGTTAATTATGCAGGTAATAATGCTTATTCTGATACTTTTTTATTTGAGTATATAATATTTAGAAGAGATTAAATATGTTATAATATATTTAGGTGATATCATGCTTAAGAAAGTATATTTAGAAATAACTAATACTTGTAATCTTGATTGCTCTTTTTGTATTAAGAATAAAAGAGATAGTTTGTTTTTAAGTGAAGAAAACTTTGATATTATTTTAGACAAGTTAAAGAAATATACTAATTATTTATATTTTCATGTACTTGGTGAACCTTTAATGCATCCTAAAGTAAATAAGTTTATTGATAAAGCTTATAATAATAATTTTAATGTTAATATAACTACTAATGGTTATTTAATAGATAGATTAAAGACTAATAATATTAGACAAATTAATATTTCTTTACATAGTTTTGATAAGAAATATAATATTAGTATTAACGATTATATGTTTAATATATTTAATAAAATTGATTCTTTAAATAATACTTATATTTCTTTAAGACTTTGGGTCAATAATTCTAATACTAAAGAGATTATTGATTTAATAAATAAACATTATAATTTAAATATTAATTATTTAGATATTAATAGTACTATAAAAATAAATGATTATATTTTTATAAATACTTTTCATGAATTTATTTGGCCTGATTTAAATAATAATTATTATGATAGTAATGGTACTTGTTATGCTTTAACTGATCATATTGGAATACTTAGTGATGGTATAGTTATTCCTTGTTGTTTGGATTCTCAAGGTATTATTAATTTGGGTAATATATATAATGATAATTTAAGTGATATTTTAAATAGTGATAAAGTTTTGAAGATGATTGATGGATTCAAAAATAATAAAAAATGCGAGGAACTTTGTAAGCATTGTAAATTTTTAGATAAGTAGGTGATTATAGGAAAATAGATAAAGATTATTATAAGAAAGAAGCACTTTATAATATAGGATTTGCTAAGAGAATTCTTGAAGTTACTTATAATAGTTATAAAGATTATTTTAGTTATACTGAAGAACAATTTTATTGAGCTATTAAAAATAATTATTATCCTATATTTGATAAGCTTGAAGATGATATTAGTAAAACTAATAGAATTACTTTATTAAAGAAATATTATGAAGAAATATATTTAAGAAATGAAGGATGCTAGTAAAGTACTTAGAGATAAATCTAATGAAAATAGAAAGGCTTTTAAAAAATCTAATAACAATCATTCTATTTTTTGGACATTAATATTTGGTAGTGTTTTAAATGATATAATTAAGGGTATTAAAAAGGTGTCATAAGTTATTATGACTCTTTATTTATATTTTAATATTTTTATTAAATAATTATTTTTCTTTGTTTCTTTTATAATACCAATATATTTATATTTACCATATCTTCTTATACTAAATATATCGTTTTGTTTTAAAACTCTTGAGTTATTAGTTAATATTTCATAATTAATTAAGATATCTTTATCTTTTATCTTTTCTTTAACTATTTCTCTATTAGTATGAATTAGAACTTTAATTACATTATCTATCCTTAAAGAAGATGTTATTATATTTATTTCTTCATATTCTTTTTTATAATCTTTTAAAGTGTTTATATCTACTTCTTCTAATGTTATATGAGTATTTGAAATTATATTAAGATTTTCTTTTAAATAATTTTCTAAATATTTAAATGTATAAAAGAAATATTCATTTTTAGTTATTACTATTTCACCAAATAAAGACATATCTATATTTAAACTAAATAGTGTTCCTAGAATTTCTCTATGAGTTAGATTTATTTTAGAATTTATCTTTAAAAGTATTACTTCTGGTTGTTTTAAGTATATTATGTTTTTTTCTGATTCTATAAATGGTTTGTATATACTATAATTTTCTTTTTTTAGGGCTGATTTTACTTCATTTAATTCATTTGGCTCTAAGAATGTAGTATAACCTATACTATATAATTTATTTAAGTTTTTTTCTATTAAATACATATTAATTCCTTAGGTATATAATATATTATTTTTTATAATATTAAAAGAGAGAGTATATTTTTTTATTTTATGTTATAATCTAATAAAAGGGTAGTGATTATATGAATAATGATTCAGAAAAAAGAGAAATTTATAATATACCTGGTGTTATAATTCCTCCACAAAAGAGTGACAATGGTGTAATAATAGAAAGTAGTAATAGTATTAATAGTGATGTTAATAATATAGATATTCCTAGTGAAGTTATTAATAATATTCCTAGTAATGAAAATATTTCAGTAGTTCCTAGTACTACAGAAAATATAGAAAATAATGTTAATATTACTAATAATAGTTTAGTTACAGATAATGTTAATAGTCCTGTTACAGTGACTCCTATTAAGGAAGAAAAGACTCCTATTAATAATACAAATATTCAAAATAATAATAATAATAAACCCAAGAAGAATTTAAGTACTATTTATTTATTAATTATAATAGTTTTAGTATTTACTTTAATATTTATTATTTATAATAATTATCAAAAAGAAAAAAATACTGTTGATCCTAGAATATTACTTCAAAGAACTAGAATAGTTGATAATAATAGTTTAGTTGCTCAGAGATTATTTGATTTCGTTAATTTGGATGGATGTTCTTCTCTTACTGATAGTTTAGTTGGTACTTTAGAAACTACTAAAAGTGAGGATTTAAGTCCTGAAACTAAAAACTTTTTAGCTTATAGATTACTTAAAAAGAGTAGTTTTAGTAATGCAAGCTGTTCTTCTTATCCTAATAGTTTACACAAGAATGATTTTGATAACATTTGGTATTGTGGTTCTACTGATTATAATTCTAACGAAGAAAATACTGAGGTGTTCTCATCAGATGATTTATCTTTAATAGTTAATTCTTTATTTGGTGATGGGGTTTATAAAGCTACTTCATTTAATGTTAATAAAACTGATAGATTTATGTATAATAGTAAAAATGAAAATTATATTTATCAATCATATACTGGTAATAATAGTTGTAAACCTTTAAAAAATACTTTATATAAGGTTACAATGACAGGTGATATATTAACTTTATCTATTAAAGTAGAAAACTCTCGTAAGAATCAATTCTTATTTAATTATAATTTT
>OMQW01000033.1 GCA_900313345.1 uncultured Eubacteriales bacterium | reverse complement strand
TGATTACTTCGTAGAAAATGATGATACCCCATTAAACGATAAAGGTGAAAAAGATTATGAATGTTTAGAAGCTATAGATTTAGAATTATTTGATAATCAAATAAAGTCTTTATTAGATAAAGAAGAAGTAATTGTTCCAACATATAATTTCTTAACTGGTAAAAAAGAATATAAAAAGAAATTAAAAATGGAAGAAGATGACATACTAGTAATTGAAGGTATACATGCATTAGATGATAAAATTTTAACTACGATTGAAAGAGATAATAAATTTAAAATATATGTATGTCCATTAACAGAATTAAATATAGATAATCATAATAGAGTATCAACAACAGATAATAGAATTCTAAGAAGAATAGTAAGGGATTCTAAAACGAGGGGCCATGGTGCTGAAGATACTTTAAAAAGTTGGAAAAGTGTTAGAGAAGGAGAAGAAAAATATATCTTCCCTTATCAAGATGAAGCTGATTATACATTAAATACGGCACTTTTATATGAAATAGGAGTAATAAGAACTTATGTTGAACCACTTTTATTTAATGTAGAAGAAGATAGTATATATTATAATGAAGCAAAAAGATTAATAAACTTCTTAAAGAACTTCTTACCAATACCAGCAGATGCTGTACCAGATGATTCTATAATTAGAGAATTCATAGGTGGAAGTTGTTTTAAAGATTAGAAAGGAATGATTATATGATAAAAGTAGCAATAAATGGATTTGGAAGAATAGGAAGACTTGTATTTAGAATAATGAACGAATCTAATGATTTTGATGTAGTAGCAATTAATGATTTAACAAATCCTGAAGATTTGGCATATTTACTAAAATATGATACATCACATAGAAAGTATAATAAAAATATTACATTTGATAATGAAGGAATTATAGTAGAAGGTAAAAAAGTAAAAGTATATAGTGAACTTGATCCTAAGAATCTTCCATGGAAAGCCTTAGATATAGATGTAGTATTTGAATGTACTGGACATTTTACATCAAGAGAATCATCACAAGCACATATTGACGCGGGTGCTAAAAAAGTAATCATTAGTGCACCGGCAAAAGATGTTAAAACAGTTGTATATAATGTTAATAATGATATATTAACAAATAATGATAGAATTATATCAGCAGCAAGTTGTACAACTAACTGTTTGGCACCAGTGTTAAAAGTGTTAAATGATAATTTTGGTGTATTGAATGGATTTATGACAACAGTACATGCATACACTAATGATCAAGCAACACTAGATATTCCACATAAAAAGGGAATATATGCAAGACGTGGAAGAGCAGCAGCAGAAAATATAGTTCCAACATCAACAGGAGCAGCTAGTGCAATTGGTAAAGTAATACCTGAACTAGAAGGAAAAATGCAAGGATTAGCAATGAGAGTTCCAGTATCAGATGGATCAGTTGTTGATTTAGTTTTAAAACTAAATAAAAAAGTAACTGTTGAAGAAATAAATAAAGTATTAAAAGAAAATAGAAATGAAACATTAGGATATACAGAAGAACCATTAGTCTCTAGTGATATTCTTGGAGATAATCATGGTGGTTTAGTAGATAGTTTATTAACAAGCGTATCTGAAACAGAAGATGGTCAATTAGTAAAAGTAATAGCTTGGTATGATAATGAATTTAGCTATTCTAATCAAATGGTAAGAACAGCAAGATACTTTGCAAGTAAATAAGATGCTTAGGCATCTTTTTTATATGCTTTATTTTTAAATAATAATTTGTTATACTAATAATAGTATTTAAAAGGAGATAATTATGATTAAAAGTATAAAAAATTTAGATATAACTAATAAGAAAGTAATCATAAGATGTGACTTTAATGTACCTGTAGAAAATAAATCTATTATAGATGATACTAGAATAGAAGCTGCTCTACCAACAATTAAATATGCTTTAGATAAAAATGCTAAAGTAATATTAATGTCTCACATGGGTAGAATTAAGGAAGAAGAAGATAAAAAAAACAATTCATTAGAGTGTGTAGCCAAATCTCTTTCAGATAAATTAAATAAAAATGTAATATTTATAAATGAAACTAGAGGAAAAAAATTAGAAGAAGCTTGTAAAAATATAAAAGAAGGCGAGATAGTATTAATGGAAAATACTCGCTTTGAAGATTTAAATAATAAAAAGGAATCTACATTAGATGATGAATTAGCCAAATATTGGGCTTCTCTTGGAGAAGTATTTATTGATGATGCTTTTGGAACAGCACACAGAGAAAATACTTCAAACTGTGGTATAGCAAAATATTTACCAAGTGGCATTGGACTATTAATGGAAAAAGAAATAAACACTTTAAATGAACTTAATAGTGCAGAAAAACCATTTACTATAATATTAGGTGGAAAAAAAGTATCAGATAAAATAGGAATTATTAAAAACTTAGTAAAAAGAGCAGATTATATTCTTATAGGTGGAGGAATGGCTTTTACATTCTTAAAAGCTGAAGGTTTTAATGTGGGATCAAGTATAGTAGATAATGACTCACTAGATTTTTGTAAATCAATAATGAATAAATATCAAGATAAAATAATTATCCCTGTAGACTTTAGAGTAACAAAAGAATTTAAAAATACTGGTAATTATAAAATAAAAGATATTACAGAATTTGAATTAGATGATATAGGTATGGATATAGGAGAAAGATCTATAACAAACTTTAATAAAATTATTAGAAAAAGCAAAACTATTTTTTGGAATGGACCATTAGGAGTATATGAATTCTCATACTTTAGAAAAAGTAGTGAAGAAGTATTAAAAAATATTGTAAAGAATAAAAAGAAAGCTATATTAGGTGGCGGAGATATTGTAGCATGCTCATCGCTTTTAGGATTAAAAGATGATATATATTATGCATCAACTGGAGGAGGAGCATCACTAGAATATCTAGAAGGTAAGGAATTACCTGCAATAAAAGTACTTAGGTAGTGGAGGGTATAACATGAGAAAATTAGTTAATCTAAATATTTATAATAATGAAGATATGGAGTTATTAAAGACTTATAATGAATATCTTTTTAATGGACTAAACAATATAAGAAATAATATTTCTCATGAAGAATATCTTAAAAGAAAAGAAAAATTAGTTAGTATTAAAGAATACTTCTATACAAAAGGGGAAATAAATATAAAAAATTTCTATGAAGTTCAAATAGAAAAAGACATCAAAGTAGCTAAAATATATCCTATTTTAGTAGAAGATGCTAAAGATGAAATAATAAAAATTTCTAAATTGCTATTAAATAGTGATATAGAAGAAGTATTTACTTTTATTAATAAAGAAAATAAAAATTTAATTAATAGTTTAAAAGTAAATAATTATGAATCATTAGGATTAGATGATAACGGAATGGAAACAATGTTATTTGAACAAAATAAAGAATTAGAAGAAGAAAGAAGTATAAGATGGAAATAATTAATAACATAAAGAAAAATACTATTATAATTATATTAATAACAATCCTTGTTCTTTATATATTATTAAGAAAAGATTTTGGTGTAATAGTACATAGTCTAAAAACAGTTGATATAAAATATTTATTATTAGCAATTATCTTTTATTTTTTATATATCTTTATACATAGTTATGTAGTTTATATAACAGTAAATAAAAAAGATAAATTTTCTTTAAAAGAATCTTTAAAACATAATATAATAGCTCAGTTTGTAAATGGTATAACACCTTTTTCAACAGGTGGACAACCAATGGAAATATATATGCTAACAGAACATGATATTAAAGGATCTAAAGCGACTAATTATATTTTACAAAACTTTGTATTTTATCAAATAGCATTAGTAATATTTGGACTACTTGCAGTACTAGCAAATACAGTTTTTAATTTGTTCCCAAGAGTAAATGCTTTAAGAGAATTAGTATTTATTGGATTCTTAGTAAACACATTAGTTGCAGTTATTCTTTTAATAATAACTTTATCAAAAAGAATAACAAATATAATGATAGAAGTATGCATTAATATTTTATATAAAATGCATATAGTAAAAGATAAAGATAAACAAATAAAACTTTGGCATAATAAAGTAAATGAATTTAATGAGTGTGCTATAGAATTAAAGAAAAGGAAAAGTCTTTTTTATATAGGTATATTATTAAACTTAATAGGTTTAGGATGCCTTTATATAACACCTTTATTTATTGTTTATGCTTTAGGTGATTTTAAAAGTTTAGATGTTATTAGTACATTAACATCATCCGCTTATGTTATGGTTATGTCTGCATTTGTTCCAATTCCAGGTGCAAGTGGTGGTATAGAATATGGTTTCACTCAGTTCTTCGGTAATTTCTTAACAAGAACTAAAACATCAGTAGCACTTTTAATATGGAGATTTATAACATATTATATAGGACTAATATTAGGAAGTATCTTATTTAATATAGATACTAAGAAAGGGGATAAATAATGAGAGTAGGCTTATTTACAGATAGTTATCCTCCATTTATAAATGGAGTCTCAACAAGTGTTGAAACATTAAAAAAATCTCTTGAAAAAGAGGGACATACTGTATATGTTGTAACAGTAGGCCATGATGATAAAAATTATAAATATGATGAAAAAAATAGAATACTAGAAATACCAGGATTACCATTAGGTATATATGACTATCGTGTTGCAGCACCATATCCAGTAAAAGTAGTAAATAAAATTAGAAGCTGGCATTTAGATGTAATTCATTCACATACAGAATTAAGTCTTGGAATATTTGCAAGATTACTTGCAAAACAATTTGGCATACCCTTAGTACACACATATCATACAATGTATAAAGATTATACATATTATGTTTCAAGAAATCATAAATACTTTGATATGGGGTGTAAAAAAGGAATAGAGTATCTAAGTAAATTCTATTGTGATAATACAGCAAATGCATTTATTGTACCAACAATAAAAACTTATAAATTATTTAGAGAAGAATATCACTACGATAAAGATATTTATATAGTTCCAACAGGAATAGATGCATCTCCTTTCCTAGAAGAAAATATAGATAAAAAGAAAGTAGAAGACTTAAGAAAAGATTTAGGTTATACCAAAAAAGATTTTGTATTAGTATTTGTTGGAAGAATGGCTCAAGAAAAGAATATTGAATATTTATTAAGAGTAATGTCTAAAATAAAAAATAATAATATAAAATTATTATTAGTAGGTGATGGACCAGATAAAGAAAAATATGAAAAATTAAAAGATGATTTAGAATTATCTAAAACTGTAACTTTTGCAGGAAGAGTAGAATGGACTAAAATGCCATACTATTATCATGCAGCAAATGCTTGTATTACTGCATCTACAACAGAAACTCAAGGTTTAACAGTAATTGAAGGCCTTGCATCAGGATTACCTGCAATATGTATAGAAGATGATGCTTTTAGAACTATGGTAATAGAAGGATTAACAGGAAGATTCTTTAAAGATGAAGATGAATGCGTAAAAGTAATAGAAAGTCTAACAAAAGATAATATTCAAGTAGAATCAATGAGTAAACAAGCACCATTTTCAGCAAAGAAGTTCTCAACAGAAGAATTTGCAAAAAGTGTAATAGAAGTATATAATGCAGCAATAAAAAACTTTAATAAAAATAAAAAGAAGGATATACCTTCTATAATAATAGATTTAATAAAGAAAAAAAGAGGCAAAAAAAGTGGAGAAGATAATAATATTAAATAATAAAAGCAATCTTACTAAAGATGAATTTAATAATTATTTAAAAAAATTAAAAAAAATAAAATATAATTTTATATTAGCTCCATCTATGTGTTATCTACCATTAGTAGACAATATAGACTTAGCAACTCAAGATGTTTCAGAGTTTGAAGAAGGAGCATATACAGGCTGTGTAGCAGCATCTCAATTAAAAAGTTTAAATGTTAAATATTCTTTAATAGGACACTCTGAAAGAATTAAATATTTTAGAGAAAGTAATATATGCTTAAAAAATAAAATAAAACATTTATTAGATAATAATATTACCCCAGTTTTATGTATGAGTGAAACAGTAAATATAAAAAAAGGAATATCTAATAATATAATGCAAAAGCTTAATAATGTACTAAAATATTTTACAAAAGAAGAATTAGAAAAAATAATAATTGCATATGAACCATACTGGGCAATAGGCACTAATGAAATACCAAATGAAGAATGCTTAAATAAAATATTTGGAAAGATTAATAATAAATATCCAAATACAAAAGTAATATATGGAGGATCAGTTAATAAAGAAACTCTTAAAATATTAAAAAATATAAATTTGATTGATGGATATTTACTAGGAACATTAAGCTTAAAGGTAGATGAACTAAATAACTTACTAGAAGAACTAAATAAATAGTTCTTTTATTTTACATAAATTTTACTAATTCGACAAAACTTTCTCTTTTTCGCTATATAATCTTTAAGAAATATGTAATATAATGAAGATGCGTGGTAGTTTTGAAAGGAGATCCATGAAAGAAACAAGAGTTTTAATGGTTGATGATAACGTTGACCTAATAACAATGATTAAGGAATATTTTAATCATCACGCAGTAAATAACATCAAGATAGTATTAGAGGCACACAATGGAGAAGAAGGACTTAAATTGATTGAGTCTAGACAAGAAGACTATGATATAGTAATACTTGATATTGTAATGCCAAGAAAAGATGGTAAAACAGTTCTTGAAGAAATGAAAAAGAAAGGTATTAATAAGAAAGTAGTTGTACTAACTTCTTATAATAGTCCAGATATGATAAGAAAAACATCTGAATTAGGTATAAATTACTTTGTCTTAAAGCCATTTGATTTAAAAGAACTAGAAAGTGTTATAATAGATGTTACTAATGAAGGTATAAAAGCTGGAAAAAAAATAGACATTTATCAAAACAACCTTCAATTAACTATAACTAAACTATTACATGAATTAGGAATGCCATCTCACATTAAAGGTTATATATATATTAGAGAAGGAATCTTAATGATGTATAATAACCCTGATATTATAGGTGGTATAACTAAAGAGTTATATCCAGATGTTGCAAAAAAATATAAAACAACAGTCTCTAGAGTAGAAAGAGCTATAAGACATGCAATAGAAGTTAGCTGGAATAGAGGTAATTGGGATTTAATGGAAGAAATATTTGGCAGTAGTGTAGATATTGATAAAGCTAAACCAACAAACTCTGAATTCATAGTAACAGTTGCAGATAAATTAAGACTCGAATATCATAATGAGTTTGCCTAAATCCACAAGTTCTGTGGATTCTTTATTTTTAATTAAATAAATATCCACAATAATTGTGGATATTTATTTGACTAAATTACTATAAAAATATATAATTAATTAAGAAAGATGTAAGGAGGATACAAATTATGGAACGAAAAATTACAGAATTCTTAATTAAATGGAAAAATGATCCATTAAAAAAACCATTATTAATATAT
>OMQW01000049.1 GCA_900313345.1 uncultured Eubacteriales bacterium | reverse complement strand
AGTTAGTCTTTCTATTCCTTTAAAAGAAAAACTAATTTATAATAAAGGATTTAAATTTATTAGTATTGGTTATAGTGTTGGTAATAGTAATTATTTTTTATTTAAGTCTAAAGATAATAGGGGTATTTCTATTAAGTTATTTAATAATACTTTAATTCCTATAGGATTTAATTTGTATAAAGTTTATAAAATAAAAACTATTTATAAATCTTATAATATAAATAGTGCTAGTAAAAAAGCTTTACAAATAATTAATAAAAAATATAAGAAAAGAAATATTATTAGTACAAAAGTTTTGAAAAAATCTATTAATAATAGTAAAATAGATATAGTGGTGTTAGTTAAAGAAAGATGTGATATTACATCTTATAAAGATATAGATAAAAGAGAGTGATAATATGAATGATATTATAAATAACGTAGTAGCTTTAACTCTTCCTATGATTATAGTTAGTATAGTAGTTATACTTTTGCTTAGAATTAGATATTTATATAAGAATAAAATTCATTTTACTTTATATAAAGAATTATTTTATTTAGCATCTATCGTTTATGTTCTTGCTTTATTCCAAGTTGTTACTCAGGGTGATGTTGTTTCTTGGAGCTCTAATAATTTTATTCCTTTTAAAGAAATATTTAGATATAGATTGTTTAGTAGATTATTTATAAAAAATGTTTTAGGTAATATAATTATGTTTTTACCATTTGGTTTTTTTGCTTCATATTATTTAAAAAGTGATAATTATAAAGAAGCTACTATAATGGCTCTTATTACATCTATTACTATTGAATGTGTACAGATGATGATTGGTAGAGTATTTGATGTTGATGATATTATATTAAATACTTTAGGTGGATTTATTGGTTTTTACTTTTATTATATTTGTCATATTATATCAGAAAAAATTCCTAATATATTTAGAAATGAGTTATTTTTAGACTTTCTTGCTATATTATTTTTATTAGGTGTTTTATCATTGTTATGATATAATTTAGGTGGTGATTTGTTTGAATAAAATTAATTTTAATAATTTATATAATGAAGATATTAAAGAGGTAGAAGTTATAAATAAAGTATTATTACATGCAATGGATAAGGAAGGCTTAACTGATACTTGTTTTGATATTATATTTGTTGATAATGATTATATTCATAATCTTAATAAAAATTATAGGAATATAGATAGAGTTACTGATGTAATTACTTTTGCTTTAGATGATGATAATACTGTTATTAATGATAGTGGTATTCATATACTTGGTGATATTTATATATGTATTCCAAGATGCAAAGAGCAAGCAAAAGAATATGGACATAGTTTTTTAAGAGAAATTTGTTTTCTTTCTGTACATGGTTTTTATCATTTACTTGGATATGATCATCAAACTAAAGAAGAAGAAGCAATTATGTTTTCTAAACAAGAAGAGGTGTTAAAAGAATATGGTATTGAAAGATAAAAAAATTTCTAAAGAATATATACATGAAGTTAGAAGATTTAATAATAGTGTTAAATATAGTTTGGATGGTTTAAAAGCTGCTTATACAACTGAAAGAAGTTTAATGCTTCATTTAGCAGTTACTATATTAGTTTTTGTTTGTGCTTTTATATTTAAAATAGATAGAATAGCACTTGTTTTATCTATTATTATGATGGGAGCTATTTTAGCAATAGAGCTTATTAATACTGCTATTGAAAGTGCTGTTGATTTATGTACTTATGAAATTAATCCATATGCTAAGAAAGCAAAGGATTGCGCTTCTAGTGCTTCATTTGTTTTTAGTATAGTTACTTTAATTTCTGAAGTTATTTTATTTTACCCATATATAGTTAAGTTTTTTAGTTAGGAGTTTATTATGAGAGATAAGTTACTTAGTTTACATAAAAATAGTTATGTTCCTATATCAGGATATCCAGTATCTGCTTGCGTTGTTATGAATGATGGAAAAAAATTCTTTGGTGTTAATGTAGAAGATGTGTCAACAAGAGCAGGAGTTTGTGCTGAAAGAAATGCTATATTTAGTGCAATTACTGAAGGATATACTAAAGGAGATTTTAAAGAAATTCACGTTATGACTTCTTCTTCTGATATTGGAACTCCTTGTTTTGTTTGTAGACAAATGATAAGTGAATTATTTCCAAAGAATGGTTTAGTTTATTGTTATAGTAAAAATGGTGATTTAAAAACATTTACTGTAGAAGAACTTTGTCCTTATCCTTTTACGGAGGATGATTTAATATGAAATGTGGATTTGTAAGTATAGTTGGTAGACCTAATGTTGGTAAAAGTACTTTATTAAATGAACTAGTGGGGGCTCATCTTGCTATTACTAGTGATAAAGTAGGGACAACTCGTAATGTTATTAATGGAGTTTATAATGATGATGATAGTCAAATTATATTTGTAGATACTCCTGGTATTCATAAACCTAGTAGTTTACTTGATAAAGTTTTAAATAAGAAGAGCTTTGAAGTCACTAATAGTGAAATTAGTGTAATGCTATTTTTAGTTGATGGTGAAAAGGGTATTGGTAAGGGTGATAAATTTATTCTTGATAAGATATCTAAAGATGCTAACGTATTTTTAATTATTAATAAAGTAGATAAATTAAATAATGAAAAATTAATTAAAGAAATTAATGATAGTAAGGATATGTTTCCTTTTAAAGAAATAATTCCAATTTCTGCTCTTAGAAGTAAGAATATAGAGGAACTTATTAAGGCTATTAAAAAATATTTACCTACTGGTAATAAAATGTATGAGAATGAAGAATTTACTAATGTTTCAGCTCGTTTTATGGCTAGTGAAGCTGTTAGAGAAAAGCTTTTATTATTAACTTCTAAAGAAGTTCCTTATACAATTACTTGTTATACAGAAGAATTTAAAGAAACTGAAAAATTAATTAGATGTAAAGTTTTAGTTATTATAGATAGAGAAAATCTTAAGAAGATTATTATTGGAAAAAGAGGTACTTTAATAAAAGAAGTTGGTATGAGAGCAAGAGAAAATCTTGAAAAGTTTTTTGGTAAAAAAGTGTATCTTGAAACTTATGTTAAAGTAATAGATAACTGGAGAGATCAAGAAAAATATTTAACTGAACTTGGAATTGATGAATAATTTTTAATATTTTTATCATTATATAAATAGAGGTGAATATTTATGAGTAGCGATACTTTATGGGCTCTATTTAAAAAAACTGGTGATATTAGATATTATTTACTTTATAAAAAAGTTACTCGAGGTGGTAAGTAGTGGAACTTATTTGTGTAGAAGGTATTAGTTTAACTGATTTAAATTATAGTGAATCTAGTAAAATCATTAATGTTCTTACTAAAGAATATGGAACTATTGGTATTATTAGCAAGGGATGTCGTAATTTAAAGAGTAAACTAAGGGGAGTTAGCCGTAAGATGATTTATGGCAAATATTATATTTATTATAAGGAAAACTCTCTTTCTACACTTGTTTCTGTAGATATTATCAATAGTTTTGATAATATTTTAAAGAATTTAGATTCTATTACTTATGCATCTTATATACTAGAACTTACTTATCAAGTTTTAAAAGAAAATAATTCTAAAGATATTTTTGATATACTTAAAGATAGTTTAATAAAGATAAATGATTCTTTTAACCCACTTGCTATTACTTTAAGTATTGAACTTAAAATGCTTGATTATTTAGGTGTTAGTCCTAATCTTTCTGAATGCTCTATTTGTGGTAGTAAAAAGAATATTTTAACACTTAGTAGTAGTTTAGGCGGACTTATTTGTGAGTCTTGTTATAGTGAGGGTTATATTGTTAAGCCTTTTACAATAAAACTTGCTAGGATGCTTTATTTAGTAGATATTGGTCATATAACTAAGCTTGATATAGAAAAGGATAATTTAAAAGAACTTTCTATATTTTTATCTGAATATTATGATAAATATACAGGACTTTATTTAAAGAGTAAAAAAATGATGGAAAAAATTTCATCTTTTGTAGAAAGTTAAATCTTTATATGATACAATGTTTACATAATAGGTGATAGTTATGGAAAATAATAATAATGTAAATATTAAAGGTGAAACTATTTCACTTGTCTTTGTTTTAGTTCTTGTTTCAACTGTTTTAATTGGTAGTAGTTTTGCTTGGTTTAAGGTAACGGAAGAATCTAAAAGTAATGTTAGTATAGAAAGTGGAAGTCTTAACTTAGAAGTTAATGCTTTAAAAGATATTAGTTTAACTGATGTAGTTCCTGTTGATAAAGAAGATGCTTTAAAAGAGGAAGGATTTACTTTAACAATTAAAAATACAGGAACTGTTGATAGTAATTTTGATGTTAAATTAATAGATAAAGAGCTTGATAGTGGTGAGGAAAGACTTGATCCAAAATATGTTATTTATAACGTATATAAAGGTGATACTGAATTTAAGGAAGACTTCTTATCTAATACTTCTAATGATGTTATATTTAGTGATACTTTAAAAGTAGGAGAAAGTGTTACATATGTTATTAGATGTTATTTAGATAGTGATAGATTTGATTCTGATGCTACTTCTAAAGCATTTAAAAAAATAATTAGAGTTTCGGCTAGTCAAAAGATTGACTAGTCTTTTTTTGACTTTTTTTATGTTATAATATGCGCTATTAATGGGGGTTAATATTAAAAACGAAAAAACTTTAATTGTGCTTCTTGGTTTATCTTTAATTACAAATAATTATTTAAATGTTAATGCACTTAGTATTGATAGAAAGATAGGGGTTAATGGAAATGTTGATATTCCAATAGAAAATTTAAGAGAAGCTTATATTTTACGTGAGTATCATAATTTCTGATGGTCTATTAATTAAATAAGAAAATGAATTTTAATAGATTTTCTTGGTGGGATTTTGATAAATATTATAAGACTTTAAGAGATAATGATATTGAAATACTTCCTTATGCAACTAGTGGTCTTTCTAAAAATAAGAGTAAAGGTTATCAAAAAAAATTCTTGGTATGCTGTTAATACTTTAAAAAATACTATGAAAGGTTATAGTTTTAATAAAGTTATTAAAAATGATAATATTTATATTTTTGAATATAAAAATAATGATAATCAACTAATGTATGTAATTTGGTCTCCTACAGAAGAAGATAAAATTATTAAAAAATATAAATTTACACTTAATAATTTAGATAGTGCATTAGTAACAGAAATTAAAGATAAACAAGAACTTGGTTACGAGTAATTTAAAGCTAATAAAAATACAATTAGTTTAGATGTTTCTGAGTCTCCTATATTTGTTAAAACTTCTTTTAAAACTGTTAATTCTAAAGAAATAAATAATAAGCCAGATAAAAATAATGAAGATAGTAAAAATACTCAAACAGTTATAAAAGATAATCATTTAAAAGATACTAAAGATAGTAATTTTATTAAAGAGGTAGTTACTCTAAATAATAAAGAAAATAATAAAGATAAAAATATTATAGTTGATGTTCCAAATACTTTCTTTTATGATAATAAATATATAATTTTAGGTTTAATTATTTGTTTTTCAGGTATCATTTTAATAAGTAGAGCATATAGTAATAAAGACTAATTATTGACAAATAGTCATTTATATGATATTATATGATAGTTTCTCATTGAGAGGGGGATATTAAAATGAATAATCAAAATAAAACTTTTTGCTTCTTTGATAGTAAAAATAATTATATTGAAACAAGAATGTCTTTAAAAGAAGAAGTTTCTAGAAATGATCTTTTTAAAGCTTTAGGTAATACTGATATTGATGACCTTAGAGTTTTAAAATTACATAAAGAGTTTATTAGTATTTTAAATGAAAAGAAAATTATTGATTTTAAAAATATTAGTAATATGATTAATGACTCTGAAAGTAATTATGAAGATCTATTAGTTAATAAGACTATAAAATTCTTAGATTTATTTAATTATGAAATGATTTCTAATTATTCTATGAAAGAATTTAATGGTATTTATAGAAATAATAGTTTCTTATTTAATAGTTCATTAACTAGAGATAAAGCTTTTGAAGATAAAGCACAAAGTGCTATTAATAATACTTTTGTGTTAGGACTTATAGGATTTAATCCTATTAAAAGAGATAACAATTCTAATTTAATTAGACGTTAGTCTCTTTTTTATTTATGTCTTGATAAATATATGTTTTTGATATAAAATTAATATGTTCTATTGCTCCATGGCCAAGTGGTAAGGCAGTGCTCTCTGACAGCACGATGCGTTAGTTCGAATCTAACTGGAGCAGCCAATTAGAATTAATTAATATTTATATAGATTGGAGTTTTTAATATGAGTGATAATGAAAGATTGGAACTAGCTGAATTACTTTTTCCTAATATAAAACAAACTAGAGAAGAATTAGAAGAAAGATATCCTGAAAGAGAACTAAGTGAAGGAGCTAAAGTAACTAGATTTGCTCCAAGTCCTACTGGTTTTATGCATATTGGTGGTCTTGAAAGTGCTTTTTTAGATTATATTTATGCTGAGCAAAGTAATGGAGTTTTCTATTTAAGAATTGAAGATACAGATAGAGAAAGATATGTTGAAGAAGCTACTGATTTAATTAAGAGTAGTTTACAAACTTTTGATATTATGCCTAGTGAAGGTGCTTTAAATGGTGGTAATTATGGACCATATGTACAAAGTGAAAGAAAAGAAATTTATCAAACTTATATTAAAGATTTAATTATAAAAGGGCTTGCTTATCCTTGTTTTATGAGTAAAGAAGAACTTGAAGAAATAAGAGAAGGACAAGAACTTCGTAAAGAACCACTTGGAGTATATGGGGTTTATGCTGTTGATCGTGATTTATCTTTAGATGAGATTAAAGAACATCTTTCTAATAATGATTCATATGTTATACGTATTAAGTCACCGGGTAGTTTAGAAAATACTGTTATTTTACACGATTTAATAAAAGGAGATATTACGCTTCCTGAAAATGTTATTGATGAAGTTATTATGAAAAAAGATGGACTTCCTACATATCATTTTGCTCATGTTATAGATGATCATTTAATGCATACTACTGTTGTTATAAGAGGTGATGAATGGGTTCCTTCGTTCCCTAAGCATTTACAATTATTTAGTATGCTTGGATTTAAAACACCTAAGTATGCACATTATGCACCACTTACTAAGAAGGAAAATGGTAATGTAAGAAAACTTTCAAAAAGAAAAGATCCAGAATTTTCTGTTGAATTTTATGAAAAAGAAGGTATTCCTTCTATGGGTGTTAAGTTATTCTTATCTACAATAATTAATACTAATTTTGAAGAATGGTATTTACAAAATAGTGATAAGAGTTTTATGGACTTTAATTTCTCATTTAAGAAAATGCCTACTGGCGGAACACTCTTTGATATGGAAAAACTAAATAATATTTGTCGTACTTATTTTTCAAGATTAAGTGCAGAAGATCTTTATAAAGAAGCTCTTCCTTATTATGAAAAGTATGATAAAGACTTTTATAAATTAATGACTGATAATAAAGATTTGTTAATTAGTTTCTTAAACATTGAAAGAGATGGTAAGAGACCTCGTAAAGATATAGCTACTTATAAAGATATTAAGAACGAATCTATTTATATGTTTAATGATTTATTCTATAATTTAGAAAATAATGAAATTAAGTGTAATCATAAAGATATCTTATTAAAATACGCTGAATGTTATAATGAAAACGATACACAAGATGAATGGTATGAAAGAATTAAAGATTTAGCTATTAATAATAATTATGCTGCAAGTGTTAAAGAATTTAAAGCTGAACCTGATAAGTATAATGGACATATTGGTGATATTTGCGAAGAGGTTCGTCATGCTGTTACTTTAAAAACACAATCTCCTAATCTTTATGATATTTTAAAGATTCTTGGAAAAGAAGAAATAGCTAAAAGAATTAATAATTTTATAAAATAAAAAAAGAGCGAAAGCTCTTTTTATTTTCAATTGGTAGTCTGTATGGAATTCGAATCCATGAATGTCACCTTGAGAGGGTGATGTGTTAAGCCGCTTCACCAACAGACCATATTAATGTCAAGTACTTATAAAGTATAACATAAATTCTTTAAAAGTAAAATAAAATATGTTAAAATAATTTTGAATGGAGATGGATTATATGGCAGATATAATAATAGGCGGTTTAGATCAAATACCTGGTAGTGAACTTTATCAAGGTGCTGGAAATTATTTTCCAGTTGGTGGTAGTTATGTAAATAAAGCTGTTGCTGATGAAAATGTTAACTTTGAAGATGTTAAGGAAATACCTGAAAGTGATATGGATGCTAGATATAAAGTTGAAAGAACATATAAAACATATCGCGATAGTTATGATGCTCTTAGAAAAGAACTAATAGGGTATTTAAAGAAAAAAGAAAATATACAAAAGGTATTAGAAGAACATAAATCTATGCCTGATGATGCTTTTGGAAGAGATAATTATTTAAAACAATTAATGGAATTAGATACTAAAATTAAGCAAATAAATAGTAATGTTAGTAATTATTCTAGAACTAAAATTGATATTAATGGTAAAGCGCTAGGCTATTTCTTAATACCTGATGAAGAGTTTATGAATATTAAAGCTGATAGTCCTATCAAATATACTAGAGATAGAGAAATTAATAAAATTCAAAAACAATATAAAGAAAAAAATTCTATATTTAATCTTTTTGGTAATAATAATTATAAAGAAGTCAAAAAGAGAAAAATTGGTACTGAAAGAATAGATGGTAGATGGATTGATATCGAACCTTTAAAGCTAGAAAAATTGAATGTATCTGATTTTTATAGACTAACTTTTAAAGATTCTAGTCAAAATAATAAAACTATTTATTTAATGAAAACTCCTGGAGATAAATTTTATATAACTCCGTTTGAAAATGCTGAGGTATTGAATAAAGCTAAAATTAAATTCAACGAAGTTGATTTAAATGAAGAATTCAAAAATATTTTTATTCTTCCTACATATAAAAAAGTTAAACTTAATCAATTTTTATTTAATTTCAAAAAAAGCGATGAATTTAATAGAAATAATTTAATTAAAAAGAATGTAGATTTTAGCGATAGAATATATAATGAAAATGATAAAGCAAATGATGATGATCCAAAAATAGATGATAATATAGATACTGATAATTTAGAAATTAATTCTTCTGATATTGATGATTTAGTTGATAAGACTAATAAAGAAGTAGATAAAAAATTGGAAAATATATCTGATAGTGTTGGTGAAGATTCTAGTAAAAATGATGTTCCAAACATTAATAAAAAAGTAGAAGGTAATAATACTTTTAGTAAAATAGATAATGAATTATTAAGCTCTAAAGAAGAGAGAATGAGTAAACCTATTAATTTTATTGTTGGAGAAAATCCTAAAACTAATACTAATGAAATTAAGAATGAGGAAGTTAAAACAGTTGTTATACCTGAAGTAAAACTTGTTAATAATAATCAAAAAACTCCTATTAAAAACTATATTCCTGAAACAGAAATTAAAATTACTCCAGATGGAGTTACTAAGATTGTTCCTATAAATAATTCTAATGTAAAAGAAGATTCTAAGATAGAAGAAGTTAAAGCTCAAAATAAGACTCTTATTAATAGTAATGTTCAAAGTGAAATTGATAATGAAGTTATGAAAGCTGAAACAGAGCAAGTTTCTTTATCTAATAGTATTCAATTAAGTATGAAGAAAATATTTGATGATTTATCTTCTAAATATGGAAAAGAATTTGTAAAAAAGAATTTTGATGTTGCTTTAAAGGCTGCACTTAATGAAATGGATGTTATAAGACAAAATGAGCTTAATACTATGATTAATAGTATGGGTAATGAGAACATAGATAATAATAAAGGAAATATTTTACAATAAGAAGCTTATGCTTCTTTTTGATTGAGGTGTTTTATGATTGGTGTTTTTGATTCTGGAATTGGTGGAGTTACTGTTTTAAAAGAACTTATTAAAGAACTTCCTAATGAACATTTCATTTATTATAGTGATAGTATTAATAATCCTTATGGTGATAAAGATTATGATACTATTATTAATATTTGTGATAACATTACTAAATATTTAATTAATAAAGGGTGTAAAATTATAGTTATTGCTTGTAATACTGCTAGTTGTACTGCTAGGGAGTATTTGAGAAATAAATATCCTGATATTAAATTTGTTGTTACTGAACCGGCTATTAAACCTGTTTTTGATAATAATAAAAATAGTATATCTTTAATAATGGCTACAAAAAGAACTATTAATAGTGATAATTTTAATTTTTTATATAATAAATATAAGACTAAAGAATCTTATAAGTTAATGTGTCCTGGACTTGCTGATTTAATCGAAGAAGGAGATAAAGAAAAAATTAATAATTATTTAAAAGATTTATTTAATGATTATTTAGATAAAGATATAGATTCGATTGTGCTTGGATGTACTCATTATCCTTTAATAAAAGATATGATTAAAGATTATTTTCCTAATGCTATATTTTATGATGGTAGTTATGGAGTTAGTAATCAAACTAGGAGAGTATTTAATTCATTAAATATTCCTAGTAATAATAAACTTATATTAGAATTTATTGATTCGAGTAATAATATAAATAAAGAAAAGTTGTTTTTTACTCTTGCATTAGATTGTAATAAATAATATAATATTTTTGATAAGCGATGATGAGGGATGGAATCCTCTAGCTATTAGTAAAGAGAGATTCTTCTAGAATAACTAAGGTGGAACCGCGGCATTAGTCGTCCTTAGATTCTAGGAGTTTTTTTATAATTTGGAGGTAATGATATGAAAAAAATTACTATGGATGATGTAGTTAATTATGCTAAACAATATGGTTTTGTTTTCCAAGGATCTGATATTTATGGAGGACTTTCTAATACTTGGGATTATGGTCCACTTGGAAAAGAATTAAAGGAAAATATAAAGAAAGCTTGGACTTTAAAGTTTATTAGAGAACATAAGAATATTTATCCACTTGATGCTGCAATACTTATGAATCCTAATGTTTGGGTTGCATCAGGTCACGTTTCTTCTTTTGCTGATCCACTTATTGATTGTAAGAAATGTAAGACTCGTCATAGAGCTGATAAGTTGATTGAAGAGTTTACTAATGGATTAGAAACTGGTGATGGATGGGAAAACTCTAAACTAGAAGGATATATTAGAGATAATCATATTAAATGTCCTAAATGTGGTGGAGAAGATTTTACTTCAATTAGACAATTTAATTTATTATTTGAAACTCATATTGGAGTTACTGAAGATACTGAAAGTAAAGTTTATTTAAGAGGCGAAACTGCTCAAGGTATTTTTGTTAACTTTAAGAATGTTGAAAGAAGTATGAGAGCTAAAGTGCCTTTTGGTATTGGACAAATAGGTAAAGCTTTTAGAAATGAAATTACTCCAGGTAACTTTATTTTTAGAACTAGAGAGTTTGAACAAATGGAACTAGAGTTTTTCTGTAAACCTGGAACTGATTTAGAATATTTTGAATTCTTCAAAAAATATTGTATGGATTTCTTATATGATTTAGGTATTAAAAAAGATAATTTAAGATATAGAGATCATACTAAAGAAGAACTTGTTTTTTATAGTAAAGCTACTACTGATATTGAATATAATTATCCAATGGGATTTGGAGAATTATGGGGTATAGCTGATAGAACTGATTATGATTTAGGTACTCATATGGAACATTCTAAACAAGATTTAAGATATCAAGATCCTCAAACTAATGAGAAATATTTACCTTATGTAATTGAACCTTCTGTTGGAGTAGATAGATTATTTTTAGCTGTATTAAGTGATGCTTTAGAAGAAGAGGAACTTGAAAATGATACTAGAACAGTTTTAAGAATTAAGCCTTATTTAGCTCCTTATAAGCTTGCCGTTCTTCCACTTAATAAGAAGATACATGGAGAAAAGGCTGAAGAGTTATTTAATATGCTTTCAGAAGAATTTAATGCTAGTTATGATGATGCTGGAAGTATTGGAAAGAGATATAGAAGATGTGATGCTACAGGTACTCCTTTTGCTATTACTGTTGATGATAATACTTTAGAAAATAATATGGTTACTGTTAGAAATAGAGATACTATGGAACAAGATACTATTAATATTGAGGAACTTAGTAGTTATATTAGAGAAAGAGTTAAATTTTAATGAAGCCTGTTATTGGAATTGTTCCTAGAAGTGATTTTGATAAAGAACTTAATAGAAGCTTTACTTATTTTTTTGAAAAAGATAGAAGATGTTTCTTAGATTTTGATGCTGTTCCTTATTTTATTACACCTATTGATAATGTAGATTATTATGAAACATCTTTCAACTGTTATCCTTTAAAGAATATAGAATATATAAATACTATTCTTGATAATATTGATGCTTTATATATACCTGGTGGATTAAAATACTCTAAGTTTGAATTTTATATATTAGATGAAGCTATTAAAAGAGATATGCCAATACTTGGTGTTTGCTTAGGTGCACAAATGCTTTCTAATTATAAAAAAGATTATAGTTTAGATACTATAAATACTTCTATTAATCATTTAGATAGAGATAAAGATTATGTACATGAAGTAAGTATTTCTAAAGATAGTATTTTATATAATATTCTTTTAAAAGATAAAATAACTGTTAATAGTTTACATAGAAAGTGTATGAGTAGCAATCCATTATTTAATTCAGTTAGTTATGCTCCTGATGGAGTTTTAGAAGCTATTGAAATGAAAAATAAAAGTTTTGTTTTAGGACTACAATGGCATCCTGAGATGATGTATTCTTATGATAATGAGAATAAGAAAATAATGGAATTCTTTATAAAAAAAGCTTTAGAATATAAAATTAATAAAAAGGAGCTTATTTATGAATAATAATATAATTGATCTTAATTTATTACATAGTAATAGTGTAGAAAAGATAGAAATTGATTCTAATTATCAGATACCTAGTAGTTATTATGAAAATAGTTCTGTTAGTAATTTAAAAGATGTTTATGCTAAAGGATATATTACTAGAATTGATACTTATAATGATAAAATAGTATTACATGTTGAAGGATCTATGGAAATTATTGATTCTATATCATTAAAACCTGTTTGGTATCCATTTTCCTTTGATATTTCTGATGATTTAAAAGAAATTTATACAAATTCTTCAAATACACTTGATATTTTTGAACTTTTGTGGGAAAATATTGTCTTAGAGGTCCCACTACGTTATACTCTTGAAAAAGATTATAACAAATTTAAGGGTGATGGTTGGTCACTTAAGAGTGAGGATGAAGAAAAGCATGATAATCCTTTTAATGATATATTAAAAGAATTTGGGAAGGAGTGAAAAATATGATGACACTTAATATACAATTATTCGCTGTTCCATTCCGTAAGGTTTCTAAAACTAGAAAAAGAATGAGAAGAAGTCATAACGCTATTGTTGCACCATCTATGGTTAAATGTCCTAATTGTGGTGAAGCTATTAAGCCACATAGAGTTTGCCCTAAATGTGGTTATTATAAAGGAAAAGAAGTTGTTAGTAAGAAAGAAGCTTAATCTTCTTTTTTTTATTTGATATTTAAGATAATTTTTGTTATAGTAATTTAGGAATGTAAAAATTAGTAAAGAGTCTTTATATATAAGGTTTTTAACTATATAATTTAAATAGATTGGAGAATGTTTTATGGCTTTAAAATATGACGATAATGCAATTAAAATATTAGAGGGACTTGAGGCTGTTAGAAAAAGACCTGGTATGTATATTGGTTCTACTGATAAAAGAGGACTTCATCATCTAGTTTGGGAAATAGTTGATAATTCTATAGATGAAGCTATTAATGGCTTTGGTGATTATATAAAGATAACTTTACATAAAGATGGAAGCTGTTCTGTTGAAGATAGAGGACGTGGTATGCCATGTGGTATGCATTCTTCTGGTAAACCTACACCTGAAGTTATTTTAACTGTTTTACATGCAGGTGGTAAATTTGAAGAGTCTGGATATAAAGTATCTGGAGGTCTTCATGGAGTTGGTTCTTCTGTTGTTAATGCTTTATCTAAATACTTAGAAGCTACTATTTGTAGAGATGGTGGAGTATATTACATGAAGTGCGAGAATGGTGGTAATGTTACTACTCATTTAAAACAAATAGGTAAGAGTACTAAGACTGGTACTACTATTAGATTTTTACCTGATCCTGAAATATTCCAAACTACTAATTTTTCTTACACTACAATATGTGAAAGAATGCAAGAAAGTGCTTTTTTATTGAAAGGTATTACTATAGAAGTAGTTGATGAAATTAATGATAGAAGAGAATCTTTTTGTTATAAGAGAGGTATTGATGAGTTCGTTGAATATTTAAATGCTTCAAAGAATGTTTTACATAAAGTTCTTAATATCAGTGGTGTTAAAGATAAGATAGAAGTAGAAGTTGCTATGCAATATACTGATACTTATTCTGAAAATATTATTTCATTTGTTAATGATGTTAAGACTGTTGACGGTGGCTCTCATGAAGTTGGATTTAAAACAGCGTTAACACGTGTTTTTAATGACTATGCTAAGAGTCATGGCCTAATAAAAGGGAAAGACTCATCTTTAGATGGAAGCGACGTTAGAGAGGGATTAACATGTATTATAGCTCTTAAAATTCCTGAAGATATATTACAATTTGAAGGACAAACTAAGGGTAAACTTGGAACTCCTGAAGCTAGAAGCGCTGTTGATGCTGTTGTTTCTGAAAATTTAAGAACTTTCTTAGAAGAAAATAATGCTATTGCAACAGAGATTCTTAATAAAAGTTTAAGAAGCAAGATTGCTAGAGAAGCTGCTAGAAAAGCTAGAGAAGCTGCTAGAAATAGTACTAAAGGTAAAAATAATAAAGAAAGAATTCTTTCAGAAAAACTTGCTAAAGCAACTGGAAGAGATTATATACATAACGAGCTTTTCTTAGTAGAAGGAGATTCTGCTGGTGGTTCTGCTAAAAGCTATCGTGATAGAGAACATCAAGCAATTCTTCCACTTCGTGGTAAAGTTTTAAATACTGAGAAAGCTTCTGAAAAAGATATTGAGAATAATGCTGAACTTCGTCAAATAGAATATGCTATTGGCGCTGGTATTGGAGAAGGTTTTGATTATAAAGAATCTAATTATGGTAAAGTTATTATTATGACAGATGCTGATGTTGATGGATCACATATTCAAATTCTTCTAATTACTTTCTTCTATAAGTTTATGAGACCTTTAATTGAAAATGGTATGCTTTATATTGCAACACCTCCTTTATATTCAATAGAAACTGGTAAGGGTGTTAAAGAATATATTGCAACTAATGAAGAATTAGAAGAAAGAAGAAAAGAACTTGGTAATAAGCCTTACAAATTACAAAGATTTAAAGGTCTTGGTGAAATGGATGCTGATGAACTTTATGATACAACTATGTCACCTAAGAATAGAAGACTTATTAGAGTTAATTTGGAAGATGCCTCTCTTGCTGAAAAAAGAATACATGTTCTAATGGGTGATGAAGTCAATTTACGTAAAGAATGGATTAATGAGAATGTTGACTTTACTCTTGAAGATAATTTTAGAAAGTAGTGATTTAAATGCTTAGAAAAAAAGATGATTTTATTAATACAGTTGGAAAAGTTGTTAATGACTACAGTATTGATCAAATAATGGAAGATGGATTTGGTAGATACTCTAAGGAAATAATTCAAGAGCGTGCTTTGCCCGATGTTAGAGATGGTTTAAAGCCTGTTCAAAGAAGAATTCTTTATGCTATGCAAAAAGCTGGTTATAACTATAATAAGCCTTATCAAAAGAGTGCTAAAGCTGTTGGCTATATTATGGGTAATTTTCATCCACATGGTGATAGTTCTATATATGATGCTTTAATCCATTTAAGTCAGCCTTGGAAAATGAGAGAGACTTTTATTGATATTCATGGTAATAATGGTTCTATTGATGGTGATGGTGCAGCTGCAATGCGTTACACTGAAGCTAGACTTTCTAAGATAGCTGAAACTATGCTTGATGATATTTCTAAGGATACAGTTGAAATGACTTATAACTTCGATGATACTATACTTGAACCTACTGTTTTACCTGCTAGATTTCCTAATTTATTAGTTAATGGTTCTACTGGTATTAGTGCTGGTTATGCAACAGAAATTCCTCAGCATAATTTAAGTGAGGTAGTTGATGCTACAATTAAGAGAATAGAAAATCCTAATTGTAAGCTAGAAACTATTATGGACATAGTACCAGGACCTGATTTTCCAACAGGTGGAGTTATTGAAGGAAAAGAAGATTTAGTTAAAGCTTATACAACTGGTCGAGGAAAAGTAATACTTAGAGCAGATTGTGAAATAGTTGATAAAAAAGGACATCAAGAAATCATTGTTAATTCTATACCTTATGGAATAGTAAAAGATCAGTTAGTTAAAAAAATAATAGATATTAAGCTTGACAAAAAAATAGATGGAATTAATGATGTAATAGATGAGTCTGACTTTGAAAATATGGCTAGACTTGTTATTGAACTAAAAAAAGGTGCTAATAGTGATTTAATACTTAAATATTTATATAAGAATACTGATTTACAAGTAAATTATAATTTTAATATGGTTGCTATTGTAAATAAGCGTCCTAAGTATGTTGGAATACTTGATATTTTAGATTCTTTTATTGATCATCAAAGAGAAGTTGTCACTAGAAGAACTACATTTGATAGAAATAAAGCTGTTGAAAGACTTAATGTATTAGAAGGTGTAATAAGAGCATTATCTATTCTTGATGAAGTTATTAAAGTAATACGTGCATCTAATAATAAAGCAGATTCTATTAATAATTTAATGAAAGAATTTGACTTTAACTATGAACAAGCTAAATATATTGTTGAAATGCAATTATATAGATTAACTAATACTGATATAGTTGATGTTCAAAATGAAGTTGAAGATTTAAAAAAGAAGATTAACATTTGGAGTCAAATTCTTGAAAATCCTGAGGCTTTAAAACATGTTATGATTACTGAACTTAAACTTATTAAAAAAGAGTATGGTAATCCTAGAAGAACTCAAATAAAAGATGAAGTTACTGATATTAATATAGATGTTAAAGCTATGATACCAGATGAAGATGTTGTTGTTTATGTTACTAATGATGGTTATATTAAGAGAACTAGCTATAAGAGTTATACAGCTACTACTGATAGTCCAACTATAAAAGATAATGATTATCCTATATTAATTAGTGAAATGAATACTAGAGATAATTTATTAGCGTTTACTAATTTAGGCAATTATTTATTTATACCAGTTCATACAATTAATGATTGTAAATGGAAAGAAATGGGTAAACATATTAGTAATTTAATTACTATGAGTGAAGGTGAAACTATTATTTCTTGTATACCAGTTAAGGACTTTAATCAAAATATTAATATTATGATGGTTTCTAGAAATGGTATGATTAAGAAAACACTTCTTAAGGATTTTGAAGTTAGTAGATATAGTAAACCTATTATGTGTATGAAGCTTAAAGATAATGATCAAGTAGTTGCAGCATTCTTTGAAAGTAAAGTTAATATATTTATTAGTACTCATGCAGGTTATGGACTTTCATTTAGATGTTCTGATGTACCTGTTACTGGTTCTAGAAGTGCTGGTGTTAAAGCTATTACACTTAAAAATGATTATGTAGTAAGTGCTAACTTATTTGATGAATTATCAGAATATATATCAGTTATTACTGATAGAGGTACTGGTAAGAGAATTAAGTTAAATGAATTTGAACTTTCTACAAGAAGTAGAAAAGGATTATTAATACTTAGAGAAGTTAAGAGTAAGCCTTATAAAGTACTTAGAACATTTATTACTGATAGTAAAGATATGATAGGACTTAAAAATTCTAATATAACTTTAATTAAAAATACAGAATTACCAATACTAGATCGATATTCTACTGGTAAAGATATTATTAGTGATAAGATAGATGATTGCTTTATTGAAACTAAGTTTTCAAAAGATGATGATCTTCCAGTAGTACCTGAAGTACCTAAAAAAGAAATAGTAGATTTAGATGATATAGATAAAAGACTTATGACAATAGATGATTTTCTAAAATAAGTCTTTTTTTTTATATTTTTCATAAAATATAATAGGTGGTTTTATGTCAAAAGAAAAGTTTAAAGAGTTTGCAAGAAATAATCCTAAATTATCTAGGTTAGTAATTGATGGAAAAACTACTTGGCAAAAGTTATACGAACTTTATGATATATATGGAGAAAATAGTAGCATTTGGGATAAATATTTAAAAAATGATGTTAATAAAAATGATTTATCTTTTAGTAATATTTTAGATAAACTTAAAAATATGGATAAAGATGAATTGCAAAAAAATATAGGTAATATTAGTAAGGATATTGGCTTACTTGAAGGTTTAACTGCAGGCGAAGAAGTTAAACAATATGAAGCTAGACCTTTATACAAATATTTTGAGGATTAATGAGAAGAGAAGTTTATAATTATATTTATAGTAATAAGGATTTAAAGAGATATTTAAGTACACATTCCTATTATTATAAATTTATACTTAGGGATAGTAATTTTGTTTATACTTTAAATGAATTAATGAAAAAAGAGTATAAGCTTACTTTAAGTGACAAATTAGAAAAATTTAATGATTCTTTGAATCTAATTGAAAATATTCTTAGTAACTTTAAATAATTTGCATGTTTTTAATTAATATGTTAAAGTTTATTTATGGAAGAATTATATATATTAATAAACAATTTTTTAGATGATTTAGATAAAGAAGAATCTGTTATTGAACTTAAAAAAAGCTTTGATATTATTAAGAAAGATAAAGAACTTTGTAGTTTATTAAAAGATTTTAATCCTTATAATGAACAATTAAAAGAAAAACTTTTGTCTAACAATAAAATAATGGATGCTAAAAAAAAAGAAGCTGATTGTAATTATTTAATTTTATATATTAATAGTTACTTAAAAGAGATTAATAATAAATAGAAAGGACTCTGTCATGAAAGTAATTAGTGGTTTATATAAGGGAAGAAGTTTAAAAGGATTTGATATAGATGGAACTAGACCTACAATGGATAGAGTAAAAGAAAGCTTATTTGCATCCATTCAAAATTATATTCCTAATTCTATTTCACTTGATTTATTTTCTGGCTCTGGTAATCTTGGAATAGAGGCCTTATCTATGGGAGGAGCTAAAACATATTTAGTTGATCATAATAGTAAAAGTATTCAAACTATTAAATATAATGTTAATAATATTGGAATAGATAGTAGTAAGGTTATTATTACTAATAGTGATTTTAGGGATTATTTAAAAACATGTGATATGAAGTTTGATATTATTTTTTTAGATCCTCCTTATGCTACTAGTTATATTAATGATAGTTTAGAACTAATTGTTTCTAATAGTTTAATTAATAAAAATGGAATTATTGTTTGTGAGACTGATGATATTTCTAAGATAGAAAAAACTCCATATAAAGAAATTAAAAATAAGAAGTATGGAGATAAATATATTGTTATTTTAAAAAATGTGATATAATTATTATGGTGATAATATGAATAATAAAAAAGGGTTTGCTATTAGTACTATGTTATATGGTTTATTAATTATTTCTGTAATTGTTGTATTTATGTTTGTTTCTCTTGCTAACTTTAACACTAAATCTAACGGTGATTTTGTTGAGGAAGTTGAAAAGGAACTACTTACTTTAAAGAATAATTCTATTTGTTAGAGTTATTTTTTTGAAAATAAATTAGCAATAGATATTGACAAGTGCTAACAATAAAGCTATAATAATATTAGCACTTAGGAATTATTAGTGCTAGGAGGTAGAAAGATGCTTACTACTCGTAAAAGTAAAATTCTTAAACTTATTGTTGAAGAATATATTCATCTTGCAAAACCAGTTAGTTCTAATCTGCTTTGTAAGAGATTAAAATGTTCGTCAGCAACTGTTAGAAGTGAAATGAAGGATCTTGAAGATATGGGATTAATACTTAAAACACATACTTCAAGTGGTAGGATTCCTTCTGAAAAAGGATATAGATATTATGTAGATAATTTAATGGAATCTAAGAAGATGAAAGCTGATGATATGCTTAAACTTCAAACTATATTTCATAATCAACAACTAAATCTTTCTGATATTATTTCTAAAAGTTTACAAGTTGTTTCTGATATAACTAATTATGCTACTGTTATACTTGGTTCTAGTTCTCATGAAAATTTACTTAAACAAGTAGAAGTTGTTCCAATGGATGATGAAAACTTTATAGTAATAGTTGTTACTGATAAGGGACATGTTGAACATAAAACAATTAACTTTAATGGAGTTAATTTAGAAGATGTTAAAAAAACGGTTTCTCTTATAAATAATTTAATTATAGGTACTCCAATAGATGAAGTTAGTACTAAATTAGAGTTTGAAATTAAGCCTATTATTGGACAATATGTTTCACAACATGAACAAATATATAATGCTTTCTATCAAGTATTTACAGATTTTACAGATAAACAAAATGTAAATGCTTATGGTAAAAATAAGTTTTTAAATCAACCTGAGTTTAATGATTTAAATAAAGTTAAAGAAATTTATAAAAAACTAGATGATAAAGAAACTTTTTCAAAGATTACTAAAGATAATAGGGATGGAACTATCAAAATATATATTGGCGATGAAAGTGAGATAGATAGTGACGTTACCGTTATTGAAACTGATTATGTTACTCCTACAGATTCAGGTACTATTGCAATTATAGGACCTAAGAGAATGGAATATGATCGTGTTGTTAATATGCTAGACTTTATAAAGAAAAATATAGAAAAGTAGAGGTGATATAAGTGAATAAGAATAATGAAAGAATAAATAATAAAGAAAAAGGAAAAGTTAATAATAAAGAACATAATGAATTAAATAAATTAAAAGAACAAATTAAAAAGCTTGAAAAAGAAAAGAAAGAAGCAGAAGATAAAGCTTTATACAGTAGTGCAGAACTTGTTAACTACAGAAAGAGAAAAGATGAAGAAGTATCTGATATGCTCAAATATGCTAATAAAGATTTAATTACTGATTTAATTCCAGTGATTGATAATTTTGAAAGAGCTATTAAGCTTGATGATAATAACTTAACTGATGAACTTTCTAAATTCTTAGAGGGCTTTAAAATGATGTATTCTGAAATGGTTAATATTCTAAATAGATATGGTGTTAGTGCTATAGATAGAAAAGGAGAAGAATTTGATCCTAATTTAGAGCAAGCATTAATGTCTGATAGTTTAGAAGATCATAAGAATGAAGAAGTACTTGAAGTGCTTCTTAAAGGATATAAGTTAAAGGATAGAGTTATTCGTCCTGCAACTGTTAAAATTAATAAAATTGAAGGGAATGATAAATAATGAGTAAAATTATTGGTATAGATTTAGGTACAACAAATAGTTGTGTTTCAGTATTAGAGGCTGGTGAAGCAAAAGTAATTCCAAATCCAGAAGGAGGTAGAACAACTCCATCTGTTGTTGCTTTTAAAAATGGCGAAAGAATAGTTGGTGATGCAGCTAAACGTCAAGCTATTACTAATCCTAATACAATTTCAAGTATTAAAAGATTAATGGGTTCTTCTGAAAAAGTTGAAGCTGAAGGAAAGAAATATTCACCAGAAGAAGTATCTGCAATGATTTTAAGTTATTTAAAGGATTATGCAGAAGCTT
>OMQW01000062.1 GCA_900313345.1 uncultured Eubacteriales bacterium | reverse complement strand
ATGAAGAAAACAGTTTTAGGAGTAATGATAGGTTTATTACTTGGAACAGGAATAACAGTATTTGCTGCAACTTTAATGGCAAAAGATGTAACGTATGCTCCAAGCAATTCAAAATGGAAAGTAAATAATGTAGGAAGTGCATTAGATGATTTATATACTAATGCTAAAGTTTCACTTAATAAGTTTTGTGAACTTAAAAGTGGTGATGCATTAGCTATAGGTTCTATGTATGAATGTGATCCAGGAGATGGTATTAAGAGAAACTTTTATGTTTTAGAAGTAAGAAATAATGAAGTAGATTTAATAATGGAACAAAATATTGCCAAAGGAACAATGACTTGGTATAATGCTATGAAATACTTTAGCGATGGGGCTGGAAGTAGTATTAAAAGTGCTTGGACTAATGTATTAAATATAGATTTACCAAAAGCACAAGCAATAGCTAATGCTGTAGGAAATAGTAGTTGGAAAGCAGCAGAAAATAATGCTTGGTGGTGTTTAGAAACAAAGAAGCAAGATACAACATCAAGTCCATATTGTTATAATAAAACTCAAAATACAATGTGGTTATGGGATTATACAAGAGAATGTGCTTCATGGAAATGCGCTCATAGTTTAGATAGTGAATGGGCTTATGGATATTGGACTAGAGATGTTATAGTAAACAAAGACTGGGCCTGGTTTGTGGATAGGGATGGCGCCTTGGGCTACATCACTGTGTCTAATGCCATTGACCGCGGTGTTCGCCCAGTTATAACTGTCTTAAAATCTAATCTTTCATAAATAGATTTGAGTAGAGAAATGAAACAATAATGTTTAAAAAACAAATAGTAAAGAAATAAATATAAAGCAATCTTTGATTGCTAAAAATGCCGGATGTCTTTAGGCATCCAGCACTCATAAATAATATATTAAAGTAGCTACAATAGGAAGTAGTAATAGTTTGAAGGTTGGTAATGGTATTATTGCTATAGGTAATGCACTTGGTTATGGACAATCAGTTACTACTGGTGTTGTTAGTGCTTTAAATAGAGAAATACAATCTGATAGTTATAAAAATAAAATGATTCAAATAGATGCTGCTATAAATGGTGGTAATTCAGGTGGAGCACTTCTAAATAGTAAAGGAGAAGTTGTTGGAATTAATTCTGCTAAATATTAATCTTCTAGTAGTAATAGTGCTAGTAGTGAAGATATGGGATTTGCTATTCCAATTGATGATGTTAAGGATTTAATAACTGATTTAATGAATGGAAATTCTACAACTAGTGGGCTTACTTTAGGTATTAAAGGTTATATGACTAATAGTAGTAATTTATCTAATTATAATTTACTATTAGGTTTTTATATTTCTTCTGTAGATAATTCTAGTTATGCATCAAAAAATGGTATTAAAAGAGGATATATTATTACTAATATTGATGGTAATAATATTGAAAGTGTTTTTTCTGTAACAGATGTTTTAAGAAATAAAAAAGTAGGGGATACTATTTCGTTAAAAATAATGTATTTAGAAAATAGAAATTATGTAGAAAAAGAAATTAATATTTCATTTTAGATTAGAGTAGAAATTCTACTCTTTTTATTATGTTGCTATTGATTTATTATAAAGGATATAATTAATTATATGGTTTATGTTATTTATGAAATTTGATAAAGTAATTAAAGATAGATTTGCTACTAGAAGATTTAGTAGTAAAGTAGTAGAATAAGAAAAGATTGATAAAATATTAGAAGCTGGTAGAATTGCTCCAACTGCAAAAAAATATACAACCTTTTAAAATATATGTAGTTAATAGTAGTGATGGTATTAAAAAGATGGATTTAGCTACTAAATGTAGATATAATGCTCCTTTAGTATTTATTGTTTGTGGCGATAAAGATAAAGCGTGTAAAAAGAATAAGGGAACAACACTTGAGATGGACTTTTCTATTGTTGCAACACATATGATGCTTGAAGCTACTAATGTATGACTTAATATTTGAATTGAATACTTTGATGAGAATATATTAAGAGATTTGTATGATATTCCTAGCAATTTAGAGCCTTTTTGTTTAATTCATGTATGATATAAATCTAAATTATGTCCACTAACTCCTTTCCATAAAGTAAGAAAAAAGATAAATGATTTAGTCGAATATAGATAATCTTTTTCATTAGGAGGTACATAAATGTAAAATAAAAAAATATAAAGATTTCTTTAGTACTTAATAAGGAAAGATAAAAGAAATATCTTTAGTATTTTATATATTAAAACTTATATCTACTACTGCAGTATCTTTTACTTTATTTGTTGTTTTTGCATATCTTGGACAAATTGTTAAAGGTGGAATTTCTTCTATGCTTATGAATAGTAATTTATTCTTTTATTTAATTATTCCAGTACTTAGTACCATTACATTTGTATTAAGTTATAAGTATTCTTTTTATGGATTAGTTGGTACTATTATTTATCAAGTTTATTATTTAACTAACGTACTTATTCATATGGAAAATGGAAAAGTATCACCAATTTATGATTTTTACTGGTTTGTTCAAAATGGATTATGGACTTCTGCTATAGTTGTTCCTATGATTTTAATAATTACTTATGGATTATTTTTATTATTATGGTTTGGTAATAGTAAATTTCATCGTTAAGTATATATTTTAAAACTTGCTTATTTTATGCAAGTTTTTTGTTTGTTTTTTTATATTAGTGTTATAATTGCATATGGTGGTAATATGAATAATGATATTAAGATTTTAGAAAATTATAAAGATATATCAAAACTTAGTAAAGAAGAAATTATTAAAAAGTATAATACTTCTTATAGTGGATTAAATAGTAGTAGAGCCTCTTCATTATTAAAAAGTAATGGACTAAATGTTTATATAAAAGAAAAAGAACATAGCTGGATTTATTTTTTTATTATTTCTTTTAGGGATCCTTTTATTTTGATTTTATTTGCTCTTGCCGTTGTTAATTATTTATTAGGTGATAAACTTGGTTCTTTAGTTATTATATCTATTGGGATAATTAGTGCTTTTATTAGATTTATTCAAGATTATAAAGAATATTTATTTAATGAGAAATTGAAAAGTAAGATTTATAGTAAGGCTGATGTTTTAAGGGATAATAGTACTAAAACTATTAAAGCCTCAAATGTTGTAGTTGGGGACATTGTATATTTAAATGCTGGTTCTATAGTTCCTGCTGATTTAATATTAATTGATAGTAAAGATTTATTTATTAATGAGTCTGTATTTACTGGTGAATCAGTTCCTATTGAGAAGAGCTGTTTATATAAAGATTTTCAAAATATATTTGATATTAATAATATTCTTTTAATGGAGTCTTCTGTTATTTCTGGTTCTGCTACTGGTGTTGTTATTAATACAGGTTTAAATACCTATATTGGTTCTATGGGTAAAGAACTTTCTAAAGGACATAGTGTTACTAGTTTTGATAAGGGAATGAATTCTATTACAAAGTTATTATTAACTTATATGATTGGTACTGTTATTTTTGTTTTAGTTGTAGATGGACTTATTAAAAATAATATACAAGAAGCCATTTTATTTGCTCTTTCTGTTGCAGTTGGAATAACTCCTAGTATGTTACCTATGATAGTAAATGTTAATTTAACTAAGGGTAGTAAAACTTTAGCTAAAAAGAAAACTTTAGTTAAAAGAATAGAGTCTATTGAAAATTTAGGCTCTATGGATGTTTTATGTACTGATAAAACTGGTACTTTAACTGAAAATAATATAGTGTTACAAAAATATATAGATGTTGATGGTAGGGAAGATATAACAATTCTTAGATATGCATATTTAAATTCTTATTTTTCTACAGGTATTAAGAATATTGTTGATAAAGCTATTGTTAATTATGCTAAAGTAAATAAAATTGATAATTTGACGGATGGTTATACTAAAATTGATGAAATTCCTTTTGATTATAATAGACGTAAACTTTCTATTATTGTTACTGATAAAAAGAGTAATAAATTAATTAGTAAAGGAGCTCTTGAAGTTATATTGGAATCTTCAAGTAAAGTTTTATATAATGGAGAAGTTAAAGAATTGACTACTTCAATGAAAAATAAGGTTTTTGAAGAAGCTAAAAAACTTTCTTGTTCTGGTATGCAAGTTATTGCTCTTGCTGAAAAAGAATATGATTTAAGTTATAGAGAATTTAGTTCTAAAGATGAAAATGATATGATTTTTATTGGCTTTGTTGCTTTTTTAGATCCTCCTAAAAAGGGAGTTAAAGAAGTCCTTCAAAAGTTAATAGAATATAATGTTAATATAAAAATTCTTACTGGCGATTCTGATAGTTCTACAAAGGCAGTGTGTAATCAAGTTTGTTTAAATAGTGAATATGTTATTACTGGTCAAGAGTTAGATAAACTTAGTGATCAAGATTTATATAAAGAGGTTGAAAAGATTAATATATTTGCACGTTTAAATCCTTTACAAAAGGAGAGAGTTGTAAAGGCACTTAGACATAATAATCATGTTGTTGGTTATATGGGTGATGGTGTTAATGATGCTCCATCTTTATATGCATCTGATGTTGGTATCTCTGTTGATAGTGCTACTGATATTGCAAAGGAAGCAAGTGATATAATATTGCTTGAGCAAAGCTTAGATGTTTTATATGATGGTATTATAGAAGGTAGAAAGGTTTATGGTAATATAATTAAATATATGAAAATGGCACTTTCTGGCGATTTTGGAGATGTTTTTTCAATACTTGTTGCATCTATATTTTTACCTTTTTTACCACTTCTTCCCATACAAATGTTATTTCAAGACTTTATATATGATTTTAGTCAAATAGGTATACCATATGATAATGTTGATGAAGAATTTTTAAAGGAACCTAAGAAATGGAATACTAATGGTATATCTAAGTTTATGTTTGTAATGGGTATAGTATCATCTATAGTTGATTGTTTATCATTTTTTGTATTTTATTTTATTCTTTCTTATAACACTATTAGTATGCAAGCTTATTTTCAAACAGCATGGTTTGTTTTATGTTTACTATCAGAACTTTTAATTATTCATAATGTTAGAACTTCTAAAAGGCCTTTTATAGATTCGTGTGCATCTAAAGAACTTACATTACTTACTTTATTTTCTATGATTTTAACTATAGTAACTCCTATTATTTTATCTAATATAAAATCTTTT
>OMQW01000074.1 GCA_900313345.1 uncultured Eubacteriales bacterium | reverse complement strand
TTACGTCTAGAACATAATAATTATTAATACTTTCATAGTTAATAACAAAAGAAGAACACTTAGTATTAATATCTTTAGAAGTATAATAAATACCATTACAATCTTTCTTTAGATTTTTACTATCCTTATTAATCTTATTTAATTCTTTCTTGTAACTATCAAATACTTCATAAAATTTACTATAATTATTTTTAAAGTTATCAGCATATCCTTCACCAAAGATATTTTCATATATATAATCTCTAGTTTCACTAAATTTATTAGCATCTTCTGTAAATAAAGTATAATCTATTTCTACTTCTTTCATAGCTTTCTTAGAATCACTTTTATCTTTTACTAAACTAAGTGTAAATAAAACAATTGCAAGTAATATAACTAAAACAATTGATATAATAATAATTTTTTTCTTCTTACTCATACATCAAAACTCCTACTTTAAATATTATACCAAATATTTTATTTTTTTAAAGACAAAATAAAAAGAGATTACTCTCTTTACATAATGATTAACATAATTATTAAAATTAAAATAATTAAATAAACATATGGGCTTATTCTATACCAAATACTTTTCTTTGAAAGTTTATTAATATTTTCTTCAATCATTTCTGTAAACTTTTTATTATTACTTTTATATTTATTAGGTTTAAAGCTATTAGCTTTCATTAATAAATTATCAAGTTTATTAAAATCTTTAAGTGCAAGTATATGTCCTTCTTTTTCAAATTCATTAAGTATTTCTTTTTGATGATCATTAGTATGTTCTTTATATTTAGAAAGTCTAGCTGCTGCAATAATAGGTTTATTATATTTTAAAGCTCCAAGTATACTACCTACTCCAGCATGTGTAATAATTATTCTAGCACTTTTCATTAAATCATCTAATTCTTTAGGACTTATAAAATCAAATATCTTCATATTATTACTATGATACTTAGTATATCCTGCTTGAACAATTACTTCTTCATTTATATTTTTATTTTCTATTTCTTTATCAATAGCTTTTAATAATCTTTTAAAATCCTTATCTTGTGTACCAAGTGTAACCAATATCATTAGAAAATCCATCCCCCAAACTTAGCCTTAGGATATAACTTAAGCATATCTTTCCACTGAACAATAAATAAATCAGCAAAATGATATACAAGCTTACCTGTAATAGTTTTTGTATGAATATTAGCAAAAGTTTCAATATAAATAACGTTACTACCAAATAACTTAGCAATTAAAAGCATAAGTCCTCCAACATGAGCACCAGTACTAACAACTACTTCAGGTCTTTCTCTTAAATAAATATATATACAAATTAAAGCATTAATTAATAACTTGAATGGATAAGTAAGTATATGATCCTTAGTACCATAAATTAAATAATGTACATGCCTATACTTTTTATTTAAATCAATATTATTTTTTGTTTTCTCAGTAACTAATGAATAATCATAATTTTTAAATAAATCTTTTAATTGTAATAATTCATTTAAATGTCCACCGGTACTAGAAACAAACATTACTCTATGCATATAATCACTTCTTTTCGATTAATTTAAACCATTTTTTAGAAACTTCTTCAGTAGAATATTTACTAACAGTTCTTCTACCTTCTTTTCCAATCTTTTTTCTTTTATTATTATCTTCAATTAAATCTTCAACTATTTTAATATAAGCACTAAAATTCCTATTTTTTACTAAATATCCATTATTACCAGAAGTAATAATCTCATTAGCTCCTTCTGCTGAAGAAAAAGCAACACATGGAAGACCTTCACTCATCGCTTCAAGTAAAACTATACCAAAACTTTCTGTATAACTACTCATCAAATAAATAGAAGAATCATGTAAAGTCTTATAAATAAAATCTTTATCTTTAAATCCATGTAAAGTAACAGCATCTTCAAGATCAAGTTCATGAATAAGTTTTTCTATTTTTTCTCTTTCATCACCATCACCAATAATATCTAAAGTCCAATCATTATAATCATGATGAATAATATTAAACATTTTAATTAAATCTAAATATCCTTTTTCATGAGAAAGTCTTCCAACAGAAACAAGTCTTTTATTATTAAGTTTTGAAACATCACTAAGTTCCGGAATAAATTCAATAGCGTTAGGAATAAATAAAGTTTTACAATTGGTATTACGAAGCTTACCCTTATAAAAAGCATTTAAACTATTAGATACTAGAACTAAATAATCTAATTTGCTAGAACATCTAATAACATTTTCAGCATATCTCATATTATCATGATAATGATTATGTTCCCAACCAATTTTTAATACTCCTTTTTTAGCATGCATACCTAAATAATCATTAAAGATGTCTCTAGTGGAAATAATAACATCACTATCACAAGAAGTAATATAATCAATCATCGTACTTTTTCTAAGATTAAGAATTTTAACTCCCCTAAATCCTTCTTTTATAGCTTTTACATATCTATGCTTTTTTAAACTATTTTTAAATTCAACTCTATTAGGTTTAACATCAGTAAGATATTTAATTTTTACTCTAGGGTCTAAATAAAAAGCAGGTTCATCAAGCAACTTATAAGTGCATGCAATTTCAACATCATAATCTAATGCAAACATATTAGCAAGACTACAAACACATTTTTCAATTCCACCATAACCCAAATGTAAAGAAAGTATACTAATTTTTTTCATCCAATCACCTAACTTTATTATATTATAAATATAAAATTAAATAACAATTTTTTTGAAAACTTTACATATTTTTTAATAAAACTTGAATACTTATGTAAAAAGGCATATACTTATTGAGGTGAAATAAATGGAAGAATATCAAAATATAATAAAAGACTTATTAGAAAAAGAAGAAGTAAAAGAAATGAATAATTATAGACATCACTTTGACATAAGTTGCTTAGAACATTCTAATCATGTAGCCTATTACTCTTATTTAATAAGTAAAAAGCACAATCTAAATTATGAAGAATTAACAAGAGCAGCACTTCTTCATGATTTATTTCTATATGACTGGCATACTCATAAATGTCCAAAGGGATTCACAAATATGCATGGCTTTTCACATCCTAAAGAAGCACTAAAAAATGCTAAAAAAATAACAAAAATATCTGATATGCAAGAAGATGTTATTGTTAAACATATGTGGCCATTAACAGTTAAACTTCCAAAGTATAAGGAAACATGGATTATAACACTAACTGATAAAATTGCAACAATAAGTGAATATCTTGAATATAAAAAGAAAACAAGAAATAGCAAAATACTACTTCCTGTTTTAGAATCTTTATTAATAATATTAATTATAAAGCTTTAGAACTCTAAAGCTTTTTTTAATTGTTAACTCTTTGATGTGCATTATAAGAATTAATATCTAATCCTCTAAATGTATAACCATTACTTAAACCATAATTAATTATTTTTTCAACAGCATCAACAGAAAAACCTTTTATATCATGCTGCAAAATAACACTACTACCCTCTTTTAATTTATTTATAACATTAGAATAGACTGTATTAGTATCAGTTGTTTCCCCAGCATCTCCACTAGATATATTCCAATCATAATATTGATAGCCTTTTTCTAAAACCAGTCTAGTTAAAGTACTCATAATATGCGTACCATTATCATAATGTCTACTAATTGTATTACTAGCACCTCCTGGGAATCTAATTAAATTAGTTCTATAACCAGTAATATTATAAACTCTATCACTAACTCTGTTTAAATCATTAAAATAATTATCTACACTAGAATAAATGTAAGAATAATCATGACTATAAGAATGAAGTCCAATAGAATGACCCTCTTCATATTCTCTTTTTATTAAAGAATCTTCTCCCTTACCAGTAACAAAGAAAGTTGCTTTAACATTATATTTATTTAAAACATCTAATAACTTGCTAGTAAATTTTCCAGGTCCATCATCAAAAGTTAAATAAATAATTCTATCTCCACGGTTAACTTCTTTAACATTAACTACTCTTTCTAAACTACTACTATTTCCAGATTTATCAGTAGCCGTATAAGTGATTTTATAACTACCAACACTATTAGTATCCACATTTGAAGATGTAACTACAGCAACATCTCCATCACAATTATCAATAGCACTAGCACCTTTATCTATATATTCTGTTCCCTTACTAATTGTTATATTAGTATCACCATTAATAGTAATTACAGGGCTAATATTATCCTTAATAGATTTAACATTTTTAATAGTTTTATTATTACTAGAATCACTAACTGTAAGTATAATATAATTATCAGAATAATTAACTTTAACATTATTAGTAATATCTAAATCATAATTATCAAAAGCACTATATTTTAAATCTTTAATATCGCCATTAGGACAAACACTAAAGCCATCATTAACATTGATAACAGGTTTAACTTTATCTGTAAAATTAATAACAGTTTCCAAACTAATGTTATGTTTTTTATAACTAAAATTATATATAATATTTTGTTTACCAATCTTATTGATATCTATACTTCTATTAGTAATAACTTTAGTTTTATGTTTATGAAATCTATTTCCATAATAAACTATAGGTCTATAATTAAATTTTTCTTTAACAGGAACTTCTATATTATAATTAAAATCTTCTATGATAAATTCATATCTAAAAAAGAAATATGTTAAAAAAGAAAATAATATTATCGCAATTATTATAGGAATTATAATTAATTTAATATTATGTTTTTTCATCATTAACTATTCACCTATTTAAAATTATATCATAAAATAATAAAAAAAACTAATTCATATGAATTAGTTGATATCATAATGGTGCAGGTGCCGTAGATATATACAACTATTAAATATTTATTTTTAATCCATTTTCACAATGATCCATAAATTCAATACAACTTAA
>OMQW01000012.1 GCA_900313345.1 uncultured Eubacteriales bacterium | reverse complement strand
TCATCACCAGCATTATCACAATCAGCAAGACAAGAAGCAACAGCAATAGAATGATCTCCACCAAGAGTAAGTGGAAAATATCCATCCTTTATCGCTTTATCTTCAATTTCATATAATTTAGTATTAAATTTATCTATTTCATACTCATTTTTTCTTTTATCAGATAAATTACGACTTTTAATAATAGATTCATCTTGAATAATTGATTCACTCTCGATTTCTCTTGAAGCTTTAATATCATTAATTAAAGCATTAGGACCAAATTTAGCTCCATCTATATGTGTGCCAAGATCAGATCCAGCACCAATAATTTTTACTTTCATTTCAATCACCTGTATAATAATAACGTAAAATAGTGTCTATTACAACCTTAAAAACTTTAATTTTACACAATTTTACGTTATAATTACTACAAGAAAGGCAATAAAAATGAAGAAATTAAGTGAATTATATAATATAGATAGTAATGTAGAAATTAAAGGTGTAAAGATAAATTCAAAGGAAGTAGAACCAGGCGATATATTTATTTGTACTATGGGAGTAAATGCAGATCGTCATAATTTTATTGATAGTGCAATAGAAAATGGAGCATCAGCAATCGTAGTATCAAAAGAAGTAGGAGAAAAAAGTGTACCTATTATAAAAGTAGAAAACACTAACAAAGAATTACCACTATTATGTCAAAGATTCTATGATAACCCTCAAAATAATCTAGAACTAATTGCAGTAACAGGAACTGATGGAAAAACTAGTACTACAACAATTATTCAAACTTTAATAGGTAAAGATAAATGTGGTTACATTGGAACTAATGGTTACTCTTATAAAGATGTAGTAGGAGATACTGGTAATACTACACCAGATGCCCCAATACTATATAAATTAATGAGAGAAATGGTTGATAATGGAATTAAGTATTTAGCAATGGAAACATCATCAGAAGCCTTCTTTAGAGGAAGATTAGAAAACTTAACATTTGAAACTGGAATATATACTAATATTACAAGAGAACATTTAAATATCCATAAAACATTTGAAAATTTAGTAGAATGCAAAAGTATGTTAATGAAACAAACAGTAAGTGATGGATATTGTATATTAAATAGAGATGATGCACTTTGTGACACGATGGAAAAAGCATGTAATGGTAAAGTATTAACATATGGAAAAGATGAAAATAATACATTAAGAATAAAAGACTACAAAGTAACACCACATAATACATTAATTACATATACATATGATGGAAAAGATTATAATATAGATAGTCCATTACTAGGAGAATTTAATGTTTATAATCTAGCAGCAGCTATACTAGGAACTTTATCAAGAGGATTCACTTTTGAAGAGATAATTCCAAATATAAAAGATTTATTTGTATCAGGTAGAATGGATTTATTAGATACTAAAACCCCTTATTATGTATTAGTAGACTATGCACATACTCCTAACGGAATAGCAAACTTACTTAAATTTGTTCATACACTCGATATTAATAGATCAATAGTAGTAATAGGTTCTGCAGGAGAACGTGATCCCTTTAAACGTCCAGTAATGGGACAAACAGTTCTAGATAATGCAAGCTATGCTATATTTACATATGAAGATCCACGTTCAGAAGATCCTAAAGATATATGTGATCAATTAGTAAGTGAAGCTAAAAAGCAACATGATAACTATGAAATAATAGTAGATCGTCATGAAGCAATAAAAAAAGCAATAGATATGGCAAACGATAAAGATATGGTTTTAATATTAGGTAAAGGAAATGAAACATACCAAAAACTTAAAACAGAAACTATATACTTTAATGATGAAGAAGAAGCATATCATGCAGTAGAAGAAAGAAAAGCAAGAGAAAAACTATCAGTATAGTTTTTCTTTTTTATGTTATACTTTAATTGGTGATATTATGGCAAGTGAAGTAGAAAAAGTACGTAAAAAAGCTGAAATAATAGAAAAAGTAGCAAATAAATTTCCAGGATATAATAAAGTATTTGAAAACGTATCAGAAAAGTTAAATGTTTCATATGGTAAAGATAAAGATAATATTTTAGATATATATTATCCAAAAGATAAAAAAGAAAGAAAAGATATTGTTATTTTATATATTCATGGAGGAGGCTGGATAAGTTTTGATAAAGATTTCTATAAAAGAACTCTTCTTTATTTAGCGTCTAATGGTTATATAGTCTTTAATATAAATTATCATCTAGCACCAGAATATAAAATAAATACAATGGAAAAAGATATCTTAGAAGCAATCAAATATGCTATAAAAAAATCTAAAAAGAAAAAAATATTTATAATGGGAGACTCTGCAGGAGCTCATCTAGCTTCACTAGTAACTAATAAACTTGTTATAGATTGTTATAAAGATAATTTAAAAGATTATATAGTAGGTAATGGATTGTTCTATGGAGTATATGATTTAAAAAATATAGAAAAAACTAAATTTCATGATATAGATACATATATTAAATCTATAACAAAAAGTGATAGAGAAAGAGAATTATATAGTCCTATAACATACTTATCAAATAAAATACCAAAAGTATTTATATCTAGTGGTGAAATAGATAAATTATATTTAGAGTCAAAAAAATATTATAAATTATTAGAAAAACATAATATAAAAGTAGAAAAACTCTTCTTTAAAAAAGCATTAATATCAGGAAGACATTCTTTTCTAAACTATTATAATTCTAAAGCTTGTAAAAAAAGCTTAGAAAAACTATTAGAGTTTTTAAATAGTATATAAAATTAATCTAAAGCATAAACTAATACTGGTGATAATATGAAAAAAATAGATATAAAGAAGTTATTATTTTATATATTAATAACATTTGTAATAGGATCATTATTCGCAGTATTATCAAATAATGATTTTTATAAAGGTTTAATAAAACCATTTAATCTTAAACCAGTAGTATTTCCACTTGTATGGTCTATATTATTTTTATTAATGTCTATATCAGCATATATGGTAAGTTATTCTAAGGAATGTAATAAGATATATTTTACTCAATTAATATTTAATAGTATTTGGACATTAATATTCTTTGGATTTAAAAACTTCTTATTAGCATTTATAGATTTAGTAATTTTATTAATATTAGTAATAATAATGATTTATAAATTCTATAAAGAAAGAAAAATAGCAGGATTAATAAATATACCATATGTAGGATGGTTATTAATAGCAGGATATTTAAATCTTTATATAGCATTAATGAACTAGTTTAAAATTATTTGATTTTGTGATAAACTTTATACATAAAAAGGAGTTTATTATGAAAGATAAAATAAAAAATATAATAAGCATCATAAGTTTTATATTACTAACAGTATTTATAATATTATTAATTAATATAAATATTTTACCAATAAAGTATTTAATACCTATAATAATATTTTTATTAATACTAGAAGTATTAGGCATATATTTAATTAATTATAAGAAAGAAAATAAAGTATTATATATAATTAGTATAATAATATTATCTTTAAATATATTAATAGGTTTAACAGGTACTATATCTATTATTAATATTGATAATATATTAAATAGTACTTTTAATAAAGATATTGTTTCATCAACAGAGTTTTATTTAGTAACTAGTAAAGAAAATAATGTAACTTATAATAAATTAACTAAAAGTACTAATATTAATTACTATAAATATAGTAAAAACATAGATCTAGCAAAAACTAAATTAGGAAGTTTTAATTACATAGAAACTACTAATGCACTATTAGAGGTTCTAGCAATAAAACAAAATAATAAATTATTATTAATAGATAAAAATAATTATTTAGTATTATTTAATGATACTAGTTTAAATAAAAAAGATTATAAAATAATACAGAAAATAAGAATAGTAACAAAAGAAAAAAGAAATTCTAAAGTAGAAGGCTCTTATAATATTTATATAGGAGGAAGAGATTTTACAAGAAGTTTAATGGATTTTAATATGCTTATCACAGTAAATAATAAAACTCATAAAATATTATTAACAAGTATACCTAGAGATTATTATGTTGATGTAGTAGGCTATAATACTAAAGATTCATTTGAATTTATGGGACTTTTAGGTGATGAAGTATCTATGAAGTCTTTAGCAAACTTGTTAGATACCCCTATAAATAATAAAGTAACTTTATATACTGATGGATTAGTTGAAACAGTAGATAAAATAGGTGGTATAGAGTTTTGCAGTAATGAAGCATTTTATACAACGCATTCTCTAGTCCAAGGAACATATGTAGATAATGGTAATAAATTATATGTGAGAAAAGGTTGCCAAGAGTTAAATGGTATTGAAACACTAACTGTATCAAGAGAAAGAAAGAATATAACAGGTGGAGATTCTGCAAGACAAAGAAACTGTAGACAAATAGCAATGAAAATAATAGAAAAAGTCTTAAAGACAATTAATCCTACAAATTATAATGAAGTAATAGGATCATTTGATGGTTTATATGAAACTAATATTAATAAAGAAACTATGACTAATTTAGTAAAAGGTTTAATGGAAGGTAAGTATAATGTAGAAGAACAAGAACTTGCAGGAACAGGTAGTAGAGCAAAGATAAGACTAAATACAGTAGAAGACTTTGTAATGATACCAAATACTGATTCGGTAAATGAAATAAAAGAAAGAATAAAGAGCGTGCTTAATGAAAAATAAAGAAACATCATGTGGAGTAATTACATTTTATAATGATAAAGTATTAATAATTAAACATATTAAAGGTCATTATGATTTACCTAAAGGTCATATAGAAGGTAATGAAACAAAAGAAGAAACAGCAATAAGAGAAATAAAAGAAGAAACAGGAATAGATGCAATAATAGATAAGGAAGTAAGTCCATATAAAATAACATATAGTCCAAAAGAAAATATAATAAAAGATGTATATTATTTTATAGGTAGTACAAAAGAAACAAATATTAAAGAACAAATAGAAGAAGTAAGTAAAGCAAGTTTTATAGAAATTGATAAAGCTTTAGAACTATTAACATATCAAAATGCTAAAGATGCCTTAAAATATGCAATAGTAAACAAAAAGTGAAGAAATTCACTTTTTTATATTGAAAAAACAAATTAATTTGTTATAATATAAAGCATTTAAAGGGAGATAACAAGATGGAAAATGAAGAAATTGATTTACGTAAACTGAATATTTATTATTTAGCAAAAATAAAATATATAATAATTTTTATCTTAATTTTTATGACAATAGGAAATTTGTATACTTATATAATAAAAGAACCACTATATGAAGCAACTTCAACATTAGGACTTGCAACACACGACAGAGCAATTACATAAAATGATATTATTTTGTATAATAACTTAGTTAATAGCTATAAAGAATTACTTGCAAGCAAAAAACTAGGAAGAATTGTAGCTTCTAATTTAAAGTTAAAAAAATCAAATGATGCATCAAATTATGTTTCAATAAATGCCATAGAAAATACACAGATAATAAAAGTAATTGTAAGAACAACTGATAAAAATTTATCAAAAAGATTGGCAGATAATTATGCACTTGTTTTTATAGAAGAAAATAAAGATATGTACGGTCTTTCTAATATAGAAGTAATTGATAATGCAAATAAACCAAAATACCCATGTAATATCTCATTTATAAAAGATAATATAAAGTATTTTTCCGTATCAGTATTATTAATACTATTTATATATTTTTTAAGATTTTATTTTAAAGATAATTTAAAAATAGAGAAAGAAGTAAAAAGAGAAAAAGAAAAACTATCGAAAAAGAAAAAGAATATTCAAAAAAAAATATATAGAAATAAAAAAAGCTAAACTAAATAGTATTGCTATTTTTATTATTGACTTTATAACCTCTATATGTTATTATTAATTCGTTTGAAGCCTCTCTTCAAACCGCATTGAAAAGGTTAGAAACTATTTATTAGTGCCTTAAGAGCGAGTCTTAAAGTAATCAAAAAAGGAGGTATATTATGAACGCTGTTATAAAAATAGGTGGTAAACAATATTACGTTACTGAAGGATCTGAAATTTTCGTAGAGAAAGTTGAAGGAGTTGAAGCAGGTAATGAAGTGGAATTTAACGAAATATTAATGGTAAATAGTAAAGTAGGTAATCCTTACGTTACTAATGCTAAAGTTCTTGGAGAAGTTATTAAAAACGGAAAGCAAAGAAAAATCAAAATTTTCAAATATAAGAATAAAACAACATCTAGCCGTAGAACTCAAGGACACAGACAACCTTATACAAAAATTAAAATTACTAAAATTAGTGCTTAATTATGATTAAGGTAGTTATTGTAAAAGAAAAAGATGATATTAAGAAAGTTACTATAAGTGGTCATGCGATGTTTGATGACTATGGTAAAGATATCGTCTGTAGTGCAGTTAGTAGTATAACAACTACTACAGTAAATAACATACTTGCACTTAATAAAGATGGTCTAAAATATAATGTTAAAGAAGGATTTGTAGAAATAACAAATATTCAAGGAGATAGTTCAAAAACATTAATTAATGTAATGTTAAATATGTTTAATGAACTTGAAAAAGACTATCCTAAAAACATAAAAATTAGTAAGGAGGATTAATATGATGAATTTTATGAAATTAAATATTCAATTATTCGCTCACCATAAAGGACAAGGTTCTACATCTAATGGTCGTGATTCAGCTGGTCGTAGATTAGGAGCTAAAGCTGCTGATGGTGAATTCGTTACATCAGGTTCTATTATTTATCGTCAAAGAGGAACAAAAATATTCCCAGGTAAAAATGTAAAACGTGGAAATGATGATACTTTATTTGCTACTATTGATGGAGTAGTTAAATTTGAACGTTTAGGTAGAGACAAAAAACAAGCCTCTGTCTATGAAGCTAAATAATTTTAGCTTCTTTTTTTTGCTAAAATATAATTGTCAAATTTTGTAAAAATTGTGGAACAAAAATTAAAAATGCTTGACAAAAAATTCTTTTTGTGGTATAATAAACAACATCAATTAAATATTGGGGGGTTTATGTTATGAATAAGGGGAGTTCACAAACATTATATCTAATTGTTAAAAGATTATTTGATATCTTAATAGGTATTATTGGTTTAATACTTGTAGTACCAATAGCAGTAGTAGTTAAACTATGTTATGTATTAACAGGAGATTTTAATTCTATATTTTATTCACAAACAAGAATAGGCAAAGATGGCCAAAAGATTAAAATATATAAATTTAGATCTATGGTTCCAAATGCAGATAAGAAGTTAGAAGAAATTTTAAAAGAAAATCCTAAAATGAAAGAAGAATGGGATAAATACCAAAAATTATCTGATGATCCAAGAATTACCAAAATAGGTAAAATTCTTAGAAAAATAAGTATAGATGAAACACCACAATTTTTATGTCTAGTAACTGGTAAAATGTCTTTAGTTGGACCTAGACCTTTAGTACCAGGAGAAATAGAACAACATAAAGGCAATAAAAAACAATACGAAAGCGTAAAACCAGGTATAACAGGTTGGTGGGCTGTTAATGGTAGATCAGCTAAATCATATAAAGATAGACTTGAACTTGAATATTATTATACAAAACATAGAAGTTTATTATTAGATATAGAAATAATTTTAAGAACATTCTTAATTTTAAGAACACATGAAGGTGCTAAATAATATAGCATCTTTTTTTATGTAAATAAAGAACAAAAATGGTAAATAAAAGTAAATATATGATATAATAAAATTAGAAAAATAGGAGTAAATTATGAAGATAGATATTATTTGTCCAATATATAATGGAGAGAATTACTTATTAAAATTAAATAATTCTATTGTCAATCAAAATAATGTAAATATAAACGATATATATTATATTTTAACTGAATCAAAAGATAATTCAGAAAAAATATTAAAAGATAATAAGTTACATTATAAAAAAATAAAAAAAGAAGAATTTTCTCACAGCTTAGTTAGAGAAAATGCAGCAAAAGAGAGCAAAGCTGATATTATAGTGTTTATATCTCAAGATATTGTTATAGAAAACTCTGATTGGTTAGAAAAATTAACTAAGCCAATAGAATTAGGAGAAGCAGATGCATGTTACTCTAGACAATTAACAAAATTTAATAATATAGAGAAGTATACAAGAGAATCAAATTATCCAAATAAATCCATGATAAAATCGAAAGATGATATAAAAAAACTAGGACTAAAAACATTTTTCTTTAGTGATGCATCATCCGCTATTAAAAGAGAAACATTCTTTAATATAAATGCCTATGATGGTAAAAAATTACCAATAAACGAAGATATGTATATAGCGTTTAAACTAATAGAAAATGGATATAAAATAAAATATTGTGCAGACTCAGTAGTTTATCATTCACATAATTTTACACTAAAAGAAATATATGAAAGATATAAACTAACTGGTCAATTCTTTAAAGAAAATAGTTATATAGATAGATTTGGAACAACAGGAAGTGGAGCATCGATGGCTAAATATATATTGAAAAGAATAATAAAGGAAAAAAGATTTGGTCTTCTATTAAGATATCCATTTGATATGGCAGCAAGACTAATTGGTATGAAAGTGGGGAAATCATAGAATGGAACAAAAAGAGAAAGTAAGTATTATAATTCCAGTATATAATGTAGAAAAATATATTAAAAGATGTATAGATTCAGTTATTGAACAAACTTATAGTAATATAGAAATTTTATTAATTGATGATGGATCATCTGACTTAAGTGGAAAAATATGCAATGATTATTTAAAAAAAGAGAATAGAATAAAAGTGTTTCATAAAAATAATGGTGGATTATCTGACGCTAGAAATTTTGGCATTGAAAAAGCTACAGGTGAGTATTATAGTTTTATTGATAGTGACGATAAAGTTGATAAAGATTTTATAAAAATACTTATAGAAAATTTAAAAACAAGTGAAGCAGACATAAGTTGCTGTAAAATGAAAAAATTTACAAACGAAATTGATACAATTAAATTAGAAAACAAAATAAATACATTTACAGGACATGAAGCATTAAAAAATATGTTGTACCAACAAAATATAGATAGTTCTGTTTGTAATAAAATATTTAAGAAGTGCATTTTTAAAAATATTAGATTTCCAGTTGGAAAATATTTTGAAGATTTAGGAACAACATATAAATTATTATATAATTCAAATAAAGTTGTAGTTTCTAATTCGGAATTGTATTTTTATTATCAAAGAGAATCAAGTATTATTCACAAAAAAAATGAAAAGAGAATAGATGACTTACAATATAATTTAAATGAGATAGAAAAATATATAAACTCGAATAGTAAAAATCTAGATTTAAAAAAAGCTTTTCTCGCACGTAAAATAGATGCAAATTTTTATATACACAGAGAATCCCAAAAAAAATTGACACGAGAAATATCAAAAAACTATATATATGCAATGAAAAAAGCAGTTTTATCAGATAATAATATAAGTAAAAAAACCAGAACAGCACTTATTCTATCTAGCTTTGGAATTGATTTTGTAGATTTTTTATATAGACTAAAAAAAAGTTGAGGTACATAATGAAGAAAATAAAAAAAAGAATTAAGCAATTATGGATAATATTAGTTTATTTGCTTTCTATCGTATTAAGTAAATTTATAAAAAAATATAATGACGTATGGCTAATAAGTGAGAGAGGAGATGAGGCTAGAGATAATGGATACGAATTTTATAAATACTTAAAAACATATCATAAAGAAATAAATGTCAAATATATTATAACTAAAAATTCATATGATTTATCTAAAATAAGTAAAAAAGATATAATTTATTGTAGATCTTTTAATCATTATATTGCCTTTTTAAATTCAAAATTTTTAATTAGTACTCACCATATGGGATGTTCGCCAGAATTCGGAATGTTTGGAAAATTAGATGATAAAGGCCTAGTTTTTACAAAAGGAAAAAGAATTTTTTTACAACATGGTATTATATATAATTATCTTCCATCTTTAGTAAACAAAAAAATTGATTTATTTATCACTTCATCAGTTAAAGAGCAAGATTTTATAATTAATAAATTTAATTACAATAAAAATATAGTTAAATGTACAGGAATTGCAAGATTTGATGATTTAAAAAGTGGAACAGGACAATATATTTTAGTTATGCCAACATGGAGATCTAATTTATATTATATGAATATATCTGATTTTAAAAAGAGCAACTATTATATTAAATGGATGGAATTTTTAAACTCTGCAAAATTACATGAAATTTTAGAAGAAAAAAATCTAAAATTAATGTTTTATCCTCACTACGAAACGCAAAAATTTTTTTCTAAATTAACAACCGAAAGTAATAGAATAATATTTGCTTCTTCGCATAATTATTCAATACACGAACTGCTAAAAAATTGTAGTATGTTTATAACAGATTATTCTTCTACTTTTTTCGATGTTGGATATATGCATAAACCAATATTATACTATCAATTTGATTATGATGAGTTTTATAAAACACATTACGAGCATGGATATTTTGATATAAAAAATGATGGATTTGGAGAATCAATTAGAGAATCTAATGAACTAATATCAAACTTAAAGAAGATAGTTGAAAATGAATATAAAACAAATGATATATATTTAAAAAGGGAAACTGATTTTTATAAATATAATGATGATAAAAATTGTGAAAGAATTTATGAAGAAATTATAAAAAAAGAAGGTGAATAAAATATGATTTATATGTTATTAATATTAACAATTTCATTTATACTATTAATAATTTATCTTTCATATAAAGATATTTTATCTCCTAGTTTTGTTATGCTTTTTATGTACTTATTTTCAGTTATTTCGTCAATAATTGGATTTTTAACTTGGAATACTGAAAAAAATTTGAATTTAAATACTTATATTTTAGTAATAATTGGACTCTTAGCTTTTTGCTTTGGAGAGTTAGCTGCTAGAATTTATAAAACAAACAAAAAAAAATTTAAAATTAAAATTGTTAATAATAGATATCCAACAGATATATTTACATTAACTTCTTCATTTTTTATAATTATTACAATTTTCATCGCAATAATAGAAATAAATAAAATTTGCAAAAATTATGGGTTTCAAGGAAATTCATTACCTCAAATGTTAAAATTTTTTAGAGAAAAAAATGACATATTATCAGGTGGAAATTTAAATGCCGCTTATGATTTAAGTTTTATAACAAAACAATTTATTAAAATTTGTTATGTATTAACCATATATTTTGAATATTTTTATGTAAAATCAATAATTGATAAAAATAATAAAAATATGCAAAATAAATATTTATTATGCATTATTCTAGGTTTGGTTTGTACACTACTTTCGACAGGAAGATCAATATTATTTCATATGTTATATGCATTTTTTGTTATGTACATTATTTATAATAGACAGTCACCTAATGGAGTAAATTTAAATACTAAAAATTTTAAGAAGAAATTTATCAAAATAGGAATTTTCTTGATAATTATGTTATATGCATTAATGCCATTATTAGGAAGAACAAATACTGGTGGAATGATAGAATCTACTAGCTTTGCAATTGGTACACATATTCCGACATTAAATAGAGGATTAAGAGATAAAACAGATGATATGATATTAAATGGCATTAATTTAACTTTTAATAATGCTCAACAATCGCTTAGTAGATTAGGGCTCATAAAAAATTATAAAAATTCAATAAATATATGGTATAGATTTAAGAATTATTCGAGTAATACTTTTACATCACTATATGCTTATAATCATGACTATGGTATTATTGGAGTATTTATATTACAGTTTTTATTTGGATTTATTGTTACAAGAATATATTTATCCATAAAAAAGAATTCTAACTTGTTAGCACTTATATTTTACTCATATTTCTTTTATACAATAATAGATCAGGTAAGAGGTGATCAAGTTTATGGACTTATAAATATTGCTTCAATTGCTTTTATATTAATAATATATTTTGTATATTTTCAATTGTTTTATGTTAAGCAAATAACAAAAGAAGTATAAAACATTAAAAAATTAAAGTAGGTGATACTAGTGAACGTAAAAGAATCATTTAAAAATTCTATTAGTTCATTTATTGGTTATATCGTTGCAGTAGTAATAGGTTTTATTGCTCAGGCAATATTTATTAAGATATTAGGTACTGAATATCTAGGACTTAATGGACTATTTACTAACATAATATCTATGTTAGGAATAGTCGAATTAGGTGTAGGCTCAGCAATAATATATAATTTATATAAGCCAATGGAAAAAGGGGATAAAGAAACAGTAAAATCTTTAATGGCATTTTATAAAAAAGCATATAATGTTATAGCAGTAGTGGTTTTATTTATTGGATTAATTCTAATACCTTTTCTACCATCAATAATTGATTATAGTAAGGTTACAATAAATATAAACATAACATTAGTATATGTATTATTTCTAATAGATATAGTTTGTTCTTATCTGTTAAGTTATAAGAGAAGTATTTTATATGCAGATGAAAAAAGTTATATTATTAATTTACTTCATATGACATATTTAATTGCTTTAAATTTTGTCCAGTTATTTTTCTTATATTTAACTAAAAATTATTATTTATACTTAATTATAAAAATAATAATGAGAATATTAGAAAATGTTGCAATTACTAGTATAGTTGATAAACATTATAGTTATGTAAATGAAGAAGCAGAATCTTTAGACAAAAAAATATCTGATGATATATTAAAAAAAATAAAAGCATTATTTTTTCATAAAATAGGTGGTTTCATAATATCTGGTACAGATAATATAGTAATTTCAAAATATTTAGGATTAATGGCAGTTGGACTATATGCTAATTATTATTTGGTAATTAGTTCCTTAAATTCTCTATTTGGACAAGTTATTAATGCTCTAACACCTAGTATAGGCCATATGCTAGTAAAAGAAGATAAAGAAAAAAGTTATAATGTGTTTAAAAAAATTAGATTTTTAAACTTTTGGATTGCAACATTCTCAGGAGTAGGATTGTTAATAGTGATGGATCCATTTATAAAGATTTGGCTAGGAGAAAAATATTTACTTAATAAATTAGTACTATATGTGTTAGTCTTTAACTACTATCAAAAAATGATGAGGTATACTTATTCTGATTTTAAAGAAGCTGCAGGTATATATTATGAAGATAGATTTGTACCATTAGTTGAAAGTACAATGAATATAGTTTTCTCAATTATATTTGTAAAGATAATGGGACTACCAGGAGTATTCTTAGGTACTATAATTAGTGGTTTAGCATTATGGTGCTATAGTTATCCAAAATATGTATATAAGAAACTATTTAATAGAAATTACTTTAACTATTTTATAGAAACTATTTCTTATATAATATTATTTATATTAATAGCATTTATATCTAATTATATTACTAATAAAATAATAGTAACTAGCAACTTTTTGCAAGTAATTATAAATATATTAATAGCTCTAATAATTCCAAATATAATTATTATAGTATTATTTAATAAAACAGAGAATTTTAAATATTTTGAAAATTTATTTAAGAAAGGTTTAAAGAAGTTTAAAAAAGCATAAAACTTCTTTTTTACTATTATAATTTACAAAAATAAATTTATACTTTATAATATAGAAAGTTAAAAGAGGTGATACTATGTTCGTAGATGAGGTAATAATAAATATTAAAGCTGGTAACGGTGGAGATGGATGTACTGCATTCCGTCGTGAAAAGTTTGTTGAAATGGGTGGACCATTTGGTGGTAATGGTGGTCATGGATCAAGTATTATATTTAAAGCTGATAGTGGATTACATACATTATTAGATTTACGTTATCAAAAAGAAATAAAAGGATCAAAAGGACAAAATGGTATGGGTAAAAACATGCATGGTAAGAATGCAGAAGATATCTATATAAAAGTACCTTGTGGAACTGTTGTAACTGATTTAGATACAAATCTTGTTATATGTGATTTAAAAGCTTCTGGTGAAGAGTTTGTTATCTGTAAAGGTGGACGTGGAGGAAGAGGTAATACAGCTTTCAAAACTCAAACTAATACAGCACCAGACTTCTCTGAAAATGGCGAACCTGGAGAAGAAAGAAAAGTTAAAGTAGAAGTTAAATTACTAGCAGATGTTGGATTAGTAGGATTACCAAGTGTTGGTAAATCAACATTTATATCTATGGTATCTAAAGCAAAACCTAAAATAGCAGCATATCACTTCACAACACTTGTTCCTAACTTAGGAGTAACTAAAACTAGAAATGGTGATAGTTTTGTTATAGCAGATTTACCAGGTTTAATAGAAAATGCATCTTTAGGAGAAGGATTAGGAGATAAATTCTTAAAACATATAGAAAGAACTAAGATAATAGCTCATGTAATAGATATGTCAGGTATGGAAGGAAGAAACCCATATGAAGATTATCTACTAATTAATAAAGAACTAGAAAATTTTAATAAAAAGTTATTAAAGAAACCAATGATAATAGTAGCTAATAAAATGGATATGCCTGAAGCCAAAAAAAATCTAGAAGAATTCAAAAAGAAAGTAACTGATAAGAAAATATTTGAAGTATCAGCATACTTAAATGAAAACTTACAAGATGTTATAGATTATTTAGGAGAAGAACTAAAGAAACTAGAAGAATCTCCATTATATGAAGATGATGAAATAGAAAGTGAAGTTCTATATAAATATACTAAACCAGAAACATTTAAAATAATTAGAGAAAATGAAGACTATGTAATTCAAGGAAAAGATATTGAAAGACTATTTAAAATGACTAAATTTGGTAGTAGAGAAGGCGAAATGCGTTTTGCAAAACGTCTAACTAAAATGGGTATTGATAAAGAATTAAAAAAAATGGGATGTCAAGAAGGAGATATGGTCAGAATATTGGACTTCTACTTTGAATATCACGAATAATAAAAAGGACTTGAGTTTTAACTCAAATCCTTTTTTATTGATACATTTCTTCTTTCAATTGTTTTAAATTATCCTTCATAATAGATAAATAATTTTTATTATCTTCTCTTTCTTGATCAGTTAAATTATCAATTCTATGAAGATCATTTTCTTTAACATCACTATATTTATCTAATAACTTTTTACTATTATCACTTAAAGTATCACCTTTAAATTTATATATATAACTAATTTCTTCTGATTTCATTCTAGAATCAACATCACTAATAGTTTTAGGACTAGCATCATTATCAATTACAATAACATTTAATCCAAATTTTTCTAAATACTTTAAATTATTTGAATTAACAACTATAGTTTTATTAGTAGTATCATTAACAGCAACTCTATAATCAGCATCAAGTTCAGATAACTCAACCTTTAATTTTTCAAAATTTTCTTTTATTTCTTTCTTTAAATAATTACTAGTAATATATTCATTAAGTCCTAGTTCAACATTCTTAGCCATCATAAGAAGTGATGATGGATTAAGCCATAATTCTTCTTCACTATAATTTTCATCAAGTGCGTAAGCTGTATCAATAATTTTTAAATTACCATTTAAATCTAATAAATCAACAGCAAGATTTCTTTCATTTTTATTTAATCCATTATAAATAAATAAACTTTTTTTAGAAAAATCTCTTTTTTGTTTATCAGTAATTTTATATTTATTAATATCTATATCATCAGGATAAATAGAACTAATATTAGAATGACTTCCATATAATTTAGAAGTAATATATTCATTAGAATAATTAGTAACTATAATATCTATATCTTCCATATCATCTTGTTTACAACCAGTACAAGAAAGTATTACTAATAAAAGGACAACTAACAATCCCCATTTTTTTAATCTTTTCATTTAATCTCCTTCTTAGGAACTGGATCATATCCAAAAGGTCCAAAAGGATTACATCTAAGTATTCTTTTTATTCCTAGATTAACTCCTTTTATAGCTCCATAACTATTAATTGCTTCAATCATATAATTACTACATGTAGGATAAAATCTACATTTTTTATGACTGCTAACAGGCATTTTTTGATAAATTTTTATAAGTAAAATTATAACATTCATAAAAACACCTTCCATATTTATTTTACTAGATGTTTATTATTCTTTCAAGTATAATTATTGAAAGAATATATAAAATAATGTATAATAATGAAGGTGATATAAATGAACGAATTATTTGAAAAATTAAATATTACTCCAAAAAATTTAGTTTTATATGAAAGAGCATTCAGTCACTCTAGTTATGCTAATGAGCATAAAGAATATGAGTCATATGAACGCTTAGAGTTTTTAGGAGATGCTATAGTAGATTTAGTTGTTGCAGATTATTTATATGAAAACTATACAGAAAATGAAGGTGAAATGACTAAAGTAAGAGCATCTTATGTATGTGAAAATGCTTTATATGAATACTCTATGGAATTAGGATTAAATAATTATTTAAAAGTAGGTCATGGAGAACTTGGTAAAGATAGTACTTTAATGAAAGCTGCTATCGCTGATATTTTTGAATCTTTTTGTGCAGCAATTTATTTAGATCTTGGTTTTGCAACTGTAAGAAGAGTAGTACTATCTATTGTCTCTCCTTATATAAAAGAAGGGGTTAAATTCTTTGAAGACTATAAAAGTGCATTACAAGAAGCTGTTCAAACTGAAAAAGAAAGTGTAACTTATAACTTAGTAGGTGAAGAAGGACCTTCACATAATAAGACTTTTACTGTAGAAGTTGTAATTGATGGAATAGTATATGGTAGTGGTGTAGCAGGTTCTAAAAAAGAAGCAGAACAAAATGCAGCACGTGTTGCACTTGAAAAACTTGCAATTTAATGATATAATTCGCAGTAGTTTATTACTATAAATAAAATTTTAAAGAAAGAAAGTGAATATATGAGTAAAATAAAAATTTTCGCTTTAGGAGGACTAAATGAAAATGGCAAAAATATGTATGTCGTTGAAGTAGACAAAAAGATTTTTGTATTTGATGCCGGACTAAAGTATGATAATGAAATAAATCTTGGAATAGATTATATTATTCCAAATATAGATTATTTAGTAAAAAACAAAAAGAATATAGAAGGTATATTCTTAACACATGGACATGAAAGCAATATGGGCGCTGCTCCTGATATCTTAAAGATATTAAAAGGTGTTCCAGTATATGGTACAAAATTAACTTTAGAAATCTTAAAAGAAGATTTAGATAAAGATTTATTAAAAGAATCTAAATTAGTTGAAATAAAACCTTATAATAAAATTAGTTTTGGTCATCTATCAGTATTTCCAATTAGTGTAACTCACTCAATTCCAGATGCTGTAATGTATGTATTAAATACTAAAGATGGAGCAGTAGTTTATACTGGTGACTTTGTATTTGATCCAACTGTACCTGATATTTATAAAACAGATTTAGGTAAATTAGCTTATGTTGGTAAGCAAGGAGTATTGTGCTTACTTTCAGAATCAACATATGCTGAAAGAAAAGGACATACTTCACCTAATAATAGAGTAAGTAGTTTTATTAAAGAAGTATTAAGAAAAAGTGAAGGAAGAATAATAGCAACGATCTTCCCAGCACATTTTTATAGAATTCAAGAAATATTTGATGAAGCTTCAAAAACAAATAGAACAATCGTTATTATGGGTAAAAAACTTCAAACAACTATTTTTAGAGCACTTGATATGGGATATTTAAAAATAGATAAAAAGAAGATTGGAACTCTTGATAATGTAAATGATCAAAATGCTTTAGTATTAATAAGTGATTCTAAAGAAAGACCATTCTCTAACTTAGATAGAATTATTAAAGGCTTTGATAAATATATTTCTATTAAGGAAGACGATACTATCTTTATAACAGAACCAAGTTATGCTGGTATTGAAAAACAAATGGCAGAAATTATGGATGAAGTTGCAATACTTGGAGCAGATGCAACATCATTAAGTTCTAAATCACATTTATTACATCATGCATCAAGTGAAGATTTAATTGAAATGATAGATTTAATTAATCCTAAATATTATTTCCCAGTTAAAGGTGAATATAAGCAATTATATGAAAATGCTTTAATAGGTGAACAAGCAGGAATAAATAAAGATAATATAATATTAAAACAAAATGGTGATGTAGCAGAATTTATTAATGGTAAATTAAATACTGAAAGTTTTGATAAAATTAAATCCGGAGATACTTTAATAGATGGTAAGGAAGTTGAAGATTTATCTTCCCTAGTACTTAAAGATCGTGAAATGCTAGGTGAAAATGGTATAGTAATAGTAGCAGCAACACTAGATAGAAAAACAAAAGATATTATTGGTGGACCAGAAATATTAACTAGAGGTTTCATTTACGTTAAAAATAATCAAGCATTATTAGAAGAAACTACTTCTATATCTAAAGAAATAATAGAATCTAACATAGTTAAAGGTGAATCTAGAGTAGATTATTCTAAGATTAAAAATGATGTAAGAGAAAAATTAGGTAAATTCTTCTATGAAAGAACAGAATCTAAACCTATGATTATAACTGTAATTCAAGAAGTATAATAAAAAATGTCTAACAAGTATTAGACATTTTTTTATATATTTAATTTCCTAGTAACACTATCTTTAATAGAGTTACTATCTAATCTATTATCTATAAATGTAGATAAATCTGTATCATATTTAATTTTATCACCTGCAAGAATACAAGGATTATAGCATAAATCCTCTTTACAAGAATAACATTCATTAATTAAAGTATTTTGTACATATTTTAAAATATTAATTTTATTTCTAATTAATATTTTCTTTTTTGATAAATGAGAAAACTCAAATTGATCAGGATCAATTATAAAAGCCCCATCCTTAGTAAATATAATATTACCTCTATGAGTATCATTCATAATTATCTTATGTTCTGATAAAATAGTAGCAAGATTATCTAGTTCATTTAAACATTTTATTAAATAATCTTTATTCTGATCTATTAATTTTATCTTCTTACCTGATATATTTTTCATAACATAAGCATCAGGTCTTAATAACTTATTAGCTATCGCTTTATTAGAATACAAACAAGTATCTA
>OMQW01000078.1 GCA_900313345.1 uncultured Eubacteriales bacterium | reverse complement strand
TAGAGAAATCTAAATTAGTTCTAATAGTTTTAATATCTTCAGCAAAGTTAGTCTTAGGCATTTCTTTAATTAATAACTTCTCACCAATCTTATTCTTCTCAATATCTTTAGTACAGTTTCTAATACTACCCATTATAGGTAATTTAAGTTTATTTTCAACTTCTTCTGTATTTTTAATAGTTCTATCAAAATAAAATCTTAAGAATAATAATAAGAAGCCTAGAAATAAACCAGCTGCAACATATAAAATACTTTCCTTTATAACATTATGATTATAAGGATCTTTACTAACTTCAGCTTTATCTAAAATAGAAACATTCTTCATATTATAAATTTTACTAACTTCATCTTTAAAGTTAGTAGCTAAAGTATCAGCAATATTTTTAGCCTTATATCTATCTTCATCAGTAACAGAAACATTAATAATTTCAGTATTTTCTTTAGAACTAACTGAAATATGAGAATTAAGTTCTTTATAAGTGGTATCAAGATTAAGTTCATCTATTGTACTATTAACTACTTTCTTACTCTTAATTATTTCAGTATATGTATTAACTAAGTTTTGATTTAAATTAATATCACTTTGAGTAATAGTACTACTAGCAGTATTATTATCACTATTAGTAGCAAGTATTAATGATATAGTACTTTGATACATAGGTACTTTAATAAAAGTACTATAAATTGTTCCACCTAAAAACACTATAAAAGTTATAAGTATTATAACCCAAGATTTTTTTAAAAAATAACCAAATAATTCTTTTACATCTATTTCTTCCATAAATAAGCCCCTTTTTATATTATCTATCTATGAACCACCACTATTATAATAATATCATAAATATATTAAATTGTATATTAGTAAATTCGTTTTTTAAATATATAAACTCCTTCTTAAAAGTGACTAAATTATAACACAAAAAAAGGATTTTGTAAATCCTTTTTTCTTTATAATCCATTATACATATTTTCTAAACTTTTACATTCTTTATTAATATTAGATTTATTAACATAATTTAAGTCATAGAATCCACTATCATTCATTTTACAAAAAACTTCTCTTTGCATATCACTAATAGAAGTAAAATCATCAAGTAATTTCTTATAAACAGACTCTTGTGACATTTCAGTTAAACTAACAGTATAATTCTTCTCCATATCTTTTAATGAACTAAGAAGTATAGTGCATATTACTTTATCATCTAAATTCATTATATATTCCCTCCTAAAATATCAAGTATAGTATTCATATTATTATTAAATAAACTTAATGCATCGTCAAATATTTCACAAAAATCTTCTGATACTAATTCTCTATAATGAGAAATATTCTTATACTGTGTATAATTCCAATTAAATATATCTTTTAGATAAAGTAAATCTTTATCAGTTAAATCTTTCATATTAACGCCTCCATAATTATTATGTCTCCTATTTAAATAAATATACTCTTTAATTATTTAAATAATTATGCTATAATATGAACTTATAAAAAAGGAGTTAATATGAATTATATATATGATAGAAATGGAACTAAATATGAGGTTCTAAGCATGAAAGAAGAAAATAATAATTATTATTTAACAGTAAATATAAATAATGAACCTAAAACTTATTGCTTTGATTTTGATAGTGCTAACGAATTAATGAATAGACAAGAAGAATTTAAAATGATTCATGATGAATTAGAAGCAAGAAGAGAAATAATTAATAGAAGACAAATAAGAAACTTAGTTCACTTTACTAGATTAGAAAACTTAGAAAGTATTTTAAGAAGTGGTATTTTAAGTAAAGAAATATTAATTAATGGTCAAATAGAATATTTAGAAAATGATCACTATAGATTAGACTATGAAGATAATCATATAAGTACAAGTGTTACATTTCCTAACTATAAACTATTATATAAATTTACTATGGATAATCCTGATGCTACTTATGTAATTTTAGATATAAATCCAGAAATAGTAAACGAAAGTTTAGAAACGATATTTTGTCAAACTAATGCAGCAAGTAGTTTTGCAGTACACGATAAAAATGCTAAGGGATTTGAAAATATGTTTAAAGGTCCAAAAAGAAACAAATATATTCCAGATAATTATACATCAGATCCACAAGCAGAAATAATGATTCCAAATAAAATAACACTTGATAATATAGACGCTATAGAAACAGGACCAAGAGAAAATATAGAAACAAAACAAATGATTAATAATATGGCTAAAGTATATAAAAAAAATTATTATCCAAATAGTTCTATGTTTAGACCAAGAAGTGATTGGAGTGATTGGAAATGTTAAGAAAAACAAATATTTATACAGCAACTAATAATATAAATAATCCAGTAATAGAACAAGAAATAGAATTTGATTACACAAACGGAACATTTAAAACAACTAAAATGAATAACGCTTTAAAATTACAAGAAGAAGTTATAAAAAATGGATATGATAAATCTAAATTATTAGAAATATCAACTATATCAAATATAGAATTTGGTAAGAGGTTAAGCGCTTTAAACTTAGTATTAAGAACAAAAAATAAAGCTCAAACTGTAGAACAAATTTATCAGCTATCTAAAATGCCTAATAAAGGTAATATAGAATATTTTCAATATGGACATACTATATTTCCAAGCGAACCTAAAACAATGTATTATGATTATATATATATGCTAGCACTATATCAACATCCTAACTATTGGGAAGACTTAGAAGAATTTACTTATTTTACAGATGTCTTTTTTAATAAAGAAAAACAAATAAATACTCAAGCAAGAGCAGCAGCAATATTTAAAACATTATTAGGTAATAATGATATGTTAGATATATTTGCAAGTCCAGAATATTTTAAAGATTATTATGAAAACATAAAGATCCTACATAAGTAGGATCTTTTATTATTTAATCAACACCATAAACTAAAAAAAGTATCTGTTCATAAAAAATTATATTAATATCATTATTAGAACCATCTTATCTAATAAAATATGTCATATGATAAATAGTGATATTATTATCTCTATCGGAAGATCCGATAATATCATAAGTAGCATAAGTTATATTTTTTATAATAAAATAAACTCCACAAACTTCGATTAATTAATTATTTTTATACATAAGCTCAATAAGTGAAGCATCATCACCTAATTTATCAGCATAGTCATTACCCAAAATAGATTTCAATTTTTCAAATCTATTTACAAATTCATCTATTGACAATAAAAATTAATCTTTAGCATAATAAATATTATTATCATCTAAATAATTAAAAATCTTACTAATATTTTCAAAATAAATTTTCTATAATTTCTTCATCAAAATTTTCTTTTAAATTCCCATGAGCTAATGTTATTGAAGTAAATAAGTCTTTATTTTGTTTGTATTATTCACTTTGGAATATCTTTTTTATTTCAAAAATATTAGTTGAACGAAATCCAATTACAGAAGCAATTGATAATATTTCACTTTTACTAATGTTTAATTTAAAATTTTCTACTTCTTTTATAATGTCAACAGAACACGATAAAATTGAAGTGTTTTTATTCATTAAACTAACGCCATAGTTATCCGAAACATAATTATAAGTTTCTACAAGAAATTTATTTTCAGTACTTAATACATGTAAGCACGATTCAATATTTGAAAAAATAATATTTTGAGATTTTAAAAAGTTAATATTATTTTTTATTTCATTAACATTTCTATAAAGTATACTATATTATTTGGCGTAATACTCATAGTATTAATTAAAAAATCTAAAGTTTTATCAATTTCACTAAATTCGCCAAAAGACAATATATTATTATTCTTATTAACTAATTTTTCTTTTGATAAATTATATTTATTACACAATATTTCTAAACTATAATAACCTATCATTTTATTCTTCACTTCAAATTAATTCTATCATTATTTCTTATAAACTATTATTTTTCTCTTTACAATATGTTTACAAATATATAAAAAAAAACATATCCTAAGATATGTTATTTTCTATATGGGGCGGCATAAGAGGATCGAACTCTTGCATACCGGTGCCACAAACCGGCGTGTTAACCACTTCACCAATGCCGCCATAAAAAAT
>OMQW01000039.1 GCA_900313345.1 uncultured Eubacteriales bacterium | reverse complement strand
TGTAAGTACTTTGGTAGTAGTTATGAAGGTAGAAGTGATGGTGCAAAAAGTATTAGTGGCATGAGTTATAAAGTACCTATTATGGTATCTGAAAACTTAATATTTTTTCCAACTTCTAGTCCACTTGATGATGATTGTTCTTGGATTAATTTTGAGAAAGTAGAGGATCTTGAAAAAATGAATTATAATCAAACAAAAATTATATTTAATAATGGTGTAAATATTGTTGTTCCTTTCTCTTATAGGACGATTGAAAATCAACTTTTAAGATCTATAAAATTAAATTTTATAATGAATAAAAGATATGGTGAAAAATAAGTTAAAAAAAGTTTTTTTTTATTAAAAAACGCACAAAAATAGGTCATTTATGGTATAATATTCTTGTATGTATAGGAATACTGATATAGGGGAATAAGGTGATTATATGGGTATTTTTTAATTTTTTATGGAAATTAGTAAAATTAATTTAACTAATTTTAGAAATTATGACAAACTTAATATTACTCTTAACAAGAATATGAATATTTTTATTGGTAGTAATGCTGCTGGAAAGACTAATATTCTAGAATCAATTATTTATTTAGCTCTTACTAAATCTTATAGATCTCAAAGAGAAGATGACGCTATTAAATTTAATAAAAGTAAGGCTATTATTAAGGGTAAAGTTAAGACTGATAAAATTATAAAAGAACTTAGTTTAGAAATTGAACCTGGTAAGAAGAAATTTTATGTTAATAAAAGTTTAATTAATAAACTTTCAGATTATATTTCTAATCTTGATATTATATCTTTTACACCTGATGACCTTGAAATTATTAAGGATTCTCCTAATATCAGAAGAAATACATTAAACATACAATTAAGTCAATTATCAAAAAAATACTTAAATACTTTAAATCTATATAATAAATTATTAAAAAATAGAAATGAATATTTAAAATTATTATTTACTAATGGTATTGCTGATAAGAGTTATTTAGATGTTATTACTGATAAATTAATAGAACAAGCTATTATTATTTATCAAGAAAGAAAAGAATATATTGATGCTATTAATGCTAATATAGATAAAATATATAAAGAAATGACTGATGATAGTGGTTTATATATTAAGTATTTACCTAATATCAATATTGATAGTTTTGAAAGTGATAATCTAAGTAATAATTTAAGAGAAATTTATAAGAAAAATTATTATAGAGAATTAAATAATGGTATGACATTATTTGGTCCTCATAGAGATGATTTTTCATTTAATTTAAATAATAATGACTTAAAAAATTTTGGTAGTGAAGGTCAACAAAGAATGGCTGTTATATGTTTTAAAATAAGTGAAATTGATATTTTTATTAATAAATGTCAAACTAAACCTGTTTTACTTTTTGATGATGTTTTTAGTGAACTTGATATCAAAAAGAGAAATAGACTTTTAAAATATATTAATCATGATATTCAAAGTATTGTGACTACTACAGATTTAAAGAATATTCAAAAAAAATATATTAATGATAGTTATATATTTGTAGTAAATAAGGGAAATATAACAAGAAAGTAGGGATATTATGGATGAAAAAGTTGAAGGAAAGTATGATTCGTCGTCAATACAAGTACTTGAAGGACTAGAGGCTGTTAGAAAACGTCCTGGTATGTATATTGGTTCTACTAGTGTTAGAGGGCTTCACCATTTAGTTTGGGAAATAGTTGATAATGCTATTGATGAAGCTCTTGCTGGTTATTGTAAACATATTGAGGTTACTATAAATAAAGGTAATACTATTACTGTTAAAGATGATGGCAGAGGTATTCCTGTTGATATACATCCAAAGACTCATAAGAGTACAGTTGAAACTGTTTATACAGTATTACATGCTGGTGGTAAATTTGGTGGAGGCGGATATAAAGTATCAGGTGGTCTTCATGGTGTTGGTGCATCAGTTGTTAATGCTTTAAGTGAATGGCTTGAAGTTAGAGTTTATAGAAATGGTCATGTTTATTATCAAAGATATAGTAATGGTGGTCATCCTGAAGCACAACTTGAAGTTATTGAAGATTGTGATATTGATAGAACAGGTACTTCTGTTACATTCAAACCAGATGCAACTATATTTACTGATACTACTGTATTTGATTATGAAATTCTTAGAACTCGTTTAAGAGAACTTGCTTTTTTAAATAAGGGTTTAAGAATTACTTTATATGATGATAGAGA